>CALDPL010000223.1 GCA_937911965.1 uncultured Allomuricauda sp.
AGTGGGTAATGCCTTCAATGGCATCACTTTGGCCGTGCGCAAAATCGTAGGAAGGATAGATGCACCATTTGTCGCCAGTTTGATGATGGTGAGCGTTTTTGATCCGATAGATAACCGGATCGCGCATGTTCATATTGGGCGAAGCCATATTGATTTTTGCGCGCAGTGAGCAGGTTCCCTCTGCCAATTTTCCGGAGCGCATCTGCTCAAATAATTTCAGATTCTCTGCCACACTGCGATCGCGATAGGGACTGTTTTTACCGGGCTCGGTCAATGTTCCCCGATAAGCGCGCGCCTCATCTGGCGATAGATGACATACATATGCCACACCTTGTTCAATCAAGTGAATTGCCCATGCATAAAGCTGGTCAAAATAATCCGAGGTATAACGTACCTCGCCGTCCCACTTGAAACCTAGCCATGCCACATCGCGTTTTATGGAATTAACAAATTCCTCACTTTCTTTTTCAGGGTTGGTATCGTCAAAGCGCAAATTACAGACACCACCAAATTCTTCAGCCACGCCAAAGTTCAAGCAGATCGATTTCGCGTGACCAATATGTAAATATCCGTTGGGCTCTGGCGGAAAGCGGAACCTGAGGTCCTCTTTCGCATACCCGCCCCTTAAATCCTCCTCTACGATATGCTCTATGAAATTCAGGGATCTTTCTTCTTCCGACATATGAAAATATTGTACGGCAAATGTAGTGAATCCGCCCTTTATAGCGCCATTTCGCAATGAGTGTATACAAAAGATGGGGATTTCACAACAGATTTTCCCAAGCCCACAACAATATCTTTCCGCAGGAGGAAAATAGAAACATATTTGTTATTGGATTACTATACAGCGGGGGACTGAACACCCCCCGAAATGAACAAATTACTTTAAGGGGCACAGACTAACTAGGGCATTTATGCCCATAACCTCTTAAAACCAACTGAGATGAGAAATTTTTGTTCAACGTATAGCATACTGGTTCCGGCCCTGGCCCTAATGCTATTTGGGGGCAATATCCTACAGGCCCAGGTGCTGAACAAGCCCACTGCCGCGGACAATCCCAACCTTGCAGGGAATTCTGCATGGACGGCTGCCTGCGCTTCCGGTGGTTTCAACGAATACTATGTGAATTTTACCTGGAGCCCGCCCGTGGTGGATTCCAAGAACGAGTTTATCCTGGAGCTGTCCGATGCGGATGGCTATTTCGGTTCCTCGACGGAACTGGCCCGGGCAACGGACAAGAACACCACTTTTGATTTTGACTTTTCCTTCAGTCTGCCCAATGACATACGTGGGGAGAACTTCAAGTTCAGGGTCCGCTCCACCAATCCGGCCAAGACCTCACCACCCTCGGAGGCCTTTCCCATGTACTATATCGACTATAATTCACCCCTTTTGATCAGTGAGAACGGAAGCGGGAGCATCCCCAGTGGAGGGGAAATACAACTCTGTGGCGCAGGGAGCGTTACCTTGAAGGCACACAATATTCCCAATCCGGGGACCTATAAGTACAATTGGTACCGAAGCGGGACCCCCCTGGGTGAAAAATCCGAAAGCATTACGGTTTCCCAACCGGGCATATACTATGTGGAAGTGGACTACGGTTCCGTTTGTTCAGGTTCTGCCAATACCCTCTCCAATTTCATTACGATAAGCACCGGAAGCAGTCTGGGCATCGCCGTGGTGGGGGAGGCCAGTGTGGAGGTCTGCCCCGGGGATTCCCTTGAATTGCAGGCCAATCTATCAGGGCAAGGCTACACCTACACCTGGTTTAAGGACGGGGCAGTGGTCTTTGGGCCCACCGTGGATGCCAGCAGCTATACGGTTGACGGTTCCGTGGCCGGATTTGAAGGGGACTATGCCGTGGAGATCAGCGGCATCGGGGTATGTAAGGAACAATCCGCCCCGGTGACGGTAAGCGCACCTTCCACTTATGAGGTGGTATTGCAAAGTGCGAGTGACATTGTGCTGCTGCCCTCCCAAACCAAAACCTTGTCGGTGAGCACCACCGCAAGCAGCCCCAGCTACCAATGGTATAAGGGGGAAACTGCCCTGGACGGTGCCACGTCCGCCACTTTGGAAATCTCCGAGGTGGGACAATACCATGTGGAAGTGACCCAAAATGCCGGGCCCTGCGATCCCGCACCCATGGCATCGGCGACCACCAATGTAGTGGCTCCGGAATCCTTTGAATTCAAGATCGACTATGTGGGCAGTTATGCCCCCTGTTCCAATACGAATGTGACCCTGAGCTTGGGCACCATTTACGCCCTGGGCGATGGTGGGGCCAAAACGGATGTCACCGAGGACCTGCAGTCCGTCTTTGCCTATCAGTGGAAACGGGCCGGGACCGATGTATCCGGGGAGACGTCCAAGACCATTAGCCTGGCGTCCCACCAAGGGAACGGTTCCTATGTGTTGACGGGTAAAGTGGACGCCTTTGAGGTGGTTTCCAATGTCCTGGATGTAAAACTGTCCGCGGATGAAACCCTGCAGATCGCGGCAAACCATACCCTTTTCTGCGAGGGCGGGGAACCCATTGTCCTGACAAGCAATTTGGATCTCACCGACAAGACCTTTGAATGGAAAAGGGACGGCAAGCTCATCGATTCCTCCTCAATGGAGCTATCGGTCAATGCGCCCGGTCTTTACAAACTGATCATCACTTCCTACGATTGTCACCTGACCTCCAATGAAGTGAAGATTGAAACCTTTGATGAAAAACTACTGGTACTGGACCAGCCCACCGATCTTGTGATCTTGGAAGGGGAGACCAAGACGGTCACCGCTTCAGGGGCCCAGTCCTATGAATGGTTCGATGCGGGCAACAACCTGGTATCCTCCACGGACTCCTTCGGATTCCAGGAGGAAGGGGAATACCTGCTGATCGCAGACTTCGGCAGCTGCACCCTGAGCAGGGTGATCACCGTGACCTTTAGGGACCTGTTCGCCATTCCCAATGTGATTACCGCAAATGGGGACGGCATCAACGACCTCTGGGTTTTGCCCAACTCCTATTCGCGTGACCCCAATGTACTGGTCACCATTTTCAACGAAAGGGGGGAACAGATATTCAGCCAATCAGGCTATGAGAACAATTGGCCACAGTCCACTACCTCGTTCAACAAACAGAGCATGATCTTTTATTACAAGATCAGCCGTGGTGGAAACAGCCTTAAACAAGGAACCATTACGGTTATCAAATAAACACCAATGCAAACCCTGAGACCAATACTGTTGTTATCAATCATCTTGCTTTCCCTCAATGGGGTTCGCGGGCAGGAAGAGGAGGTTTATGTACCCTACAATGTCCCTTCCCAAAACCTTTTGAAGTTCAATAGGTTTTTGCTCAACCCAACGTTTTCCACGGTGAGGGAGGACAAGTCCTATATCAATTTGTTTCACAGAAACCAATCGGTATCCTTTGATGACAACAATCAGGTCTATTTCTTGAGCTATAGCGGTAGGGTCAGCGATAGAAGCGGGGTAGGATTGAGCCTGTTCACCAATAGGGAAGGGCTGTTCAACAACTTCGGGGTGCATGTAAACTATGCCTATGGGGTGCGCCTGGGAGAAAAGAGTGCCATGACCTTTGGGGCAAACTTCAGTTATTACCAATCTGCCTTTAACAGGAACCGGGCGAACTCCCTGGAAGAGGATCCGCTCTTGAATACCTTGGAGAGCAGTTCCTTGGTGAGCTTCCAACCCGGTATCAACTTTTCCTTTGGGCAATTTGACATTGGGGGCTTTGCCGAAAATCTCTTTGATTACAACCTGAAGAACAGCGAGTCCGTTACAACCTTTGATGAAAAGACCTATTCCGGGCACTTGCAATATACCCATCAGTTTGAAAACGGTACCGGTCTTATGGAACAGGCCCGTTTGATGCCCTTGGCCCGGGTGAGAAAGGTCGGGGACCAACCCCTGACCCTGGGTGGAAACCTGATCCTGGACCTTCCCAAATTGGGATGGATACAGGCGGGTTACGATGACTTTTACGGGGCCTCTGCCGGTCTGGGCTTTAACCTGACCAAGAACATTTCCCTGGGCTATACCGTGGAAAAGGGCCTTTCGAACAATTTTCAAAACTTCGGGGTGAGCCATGAGATTTCCCTGGCCTATTCCTTTACCCCCAACCTTACCGAGGACCGGGTCCTCTTGGAGGATGAAAACGAGGAAGTGGTCCAAAATGATTCTACGCCCAAGGACAGTGTGAACATGACCCAGAAGGATTGGGAAATTGCTGAATTGAGACAAAAGTTAAAAGAGAACGATGCCATCCTCAATGAACTGATGATGCGACAGGATTCCATTGAGACCACTAGGAAACAGGACCTGGAGCGGAGGTTTGAAACCGTGATGAAACTGGTTAAACGGGAAACCGCGGGCCAGAACCCCGAATTGGAGGAAAAGGTCAAGCAGGTCTATTTTGCGGATATGGATACCATTGACATTGTCTCCGCTAGGAAGCAACCGTTGTCCAACGATGGAATGTCCAATACCACGGCGACCAAGAAAGTGATCCGATTGAACGAAAAATCGACCGACCGTGACGCCTTTGTGGAAAGCAGGGCAAAACGGGACAATACCGTCAATTCCCTAAGTGCTTCCAAGGTCCACTATAAATCCCATTCCGTACCGAATGTGGAAGGGGGACACTACCTGATCGCCAATGTGTTCAAAGGGGAAAGACACACCCAGGCCTTTATCAACCAATTGGAGGCCCAAGGCGTGGAAGCGGATTATTTCACCAACCCCAGAAACGGGATGCACTACGTCTATGTCGGGGAATACCAGAACAAGGAACAGGCCTTTGAGGCCCATCGTTCCAAGTTGAACGGAAACTATTTGGGAGAGGTATGGGTAATGAATGTCAACGAAGGTACCAATAATACGGCCCTGGCACATAATACGACCAAGGAAAAAACCGCCACCTCCAAGTACGGCAACGACTTCCTGCAAAAGAATGTGGCCAAGAATGTGGAGGGCAGTCCTTCTGGGGTCCGCTACAGTTCCCAAACCGGGGATGGAATCGCCTCCGGCTTTTACATCATAGCCCAGGTATTTGAAAGTTCCTCGGCAGCCAAAAAGTTTGTAAAGCAGCTCAATGCAAATGGTCTGCATGCGAGTTATTTTATCAACCCGAACGACAATCAAAGGTATGTGTATCTCAAAAAACATGAGACCTGGGGCAATGCACTTAGCTCGTATTACACCAAACTGGATGCCTCATACAACGACGATATGTGGATCTTAAGGATTAAACCAAACCAAACAGTATAAACCTACCATATGGAAAAACTTCTACTTAGAGGGTGCTTTGTCGCCTTGGGGTTGCTATGTTCATTTTCCGGTTTATCACAGGTAAAAAATGACTTCGAGGTCCGCTATGAGAATAAGCTCAAAGGGGACATTACCCTTATTGGGAATAATATTGTGAATAGGGATCAAAATTGGGGGTCTCATGAAGGAGATCCTAACGATCCCTATAATACGACCGGATGGAGTTCCATTTACAATGATGATGCCAATAT
>CALDPL010000224.1 GCA_937911965.1 uncultured Allomuricauda sp.
CATTCCGCGAGTTTTACACGAAATTCGGTCGGTTCCTCAAAGAGGGTGTCGTGGTCGATTACGAGCATCGCGAGGGTCTCTCCAAGCTGCTGCGTTTCGAGAGTTCCATGACCGATTCCGGCACCTTTGTCATCAACGGGGCCGAGCGGGTCGTGGTTTCCCAATTGCACCGATCTCCCGGGGTTTTCTTCGGACAATCCTTCCACGCGAACGGAACCAAATTGTATTCTGCCCGGGTCATACCGTTCAAGGGATCATGGATCGAGTTCGCCACGGATATCAACGGGGTGATGTACGCCTATATCGACCGAAAGAAAAAATTGCCGGTGACCACCCTGTTCCGGGCCATTGGGTTCGAACGGGACAAGGACATCCTTGAGATCTTTGACCTCTCCGAGGAAATCAAGGTATCCAAGGCCGGCCTCAAAAAAGTATTGGGCCGTAAACTGGCCGCCAGGGTGCTGAACACCTGGCATGAGGATTTTGTGGACGAGGATACCGGGGAAGTGGTCTCCATCGAAAGGAACGAGATCATTCTCGACCGGGACACCATTTTGGAGAAGGAACATATCGATGAGATCATCGATGCCGATGTGAAGACCATTCTGCTCCACAAGGAGAACAATGCACAGTCGGACTACGCCATCATCCACAATACCCTGCAAAAGGACCCCACCAACTCCGAGAAGGAAGCGGTGGAACATATCTACAGGCAACTTAGAAATGCCGAGCCGCCCGATGAGGAAACGGCCCGTGGCATTATCGAAAAACTGTTCTTCTCCGACCAAAGGTATTCTTTGGGGGAAGTCGGCCGTTACCGTATGAACAAGAAATTGGGCCTCGATATCGGGATGGACAAGGAGGTCCTGACCAAGGAGGACATCATCACGATCATCAAGTATTTGATCGAGCTGATCAACTCCAAGGCGGAGATCGATGATATCGACCACCTTTCGAACCGTAGGGTACGGACCGTGGGCGAACAGTTGTCCCAGCAATTCGGGGTGGGTCTGGCCAGAATGGCCCGGACCATCCGCGAACGGATGAACGTACGGGACAACGAAGTGTTCACCCCGATCGACCTGATCAATGCCAAGACCCTGTCCTCGGTGATCAACTCCTTCTTTGGGACAAACCAATTGTCCCAGTTCATGGACCAGACCAATCCCCTGGCGGAGATCACCCACAAGAGAAGGCTATCCGCCCTGGGACCCGGAGGTCTTTCAAGGGAAAGGGCCGGGTTCGAGGTACGTGACGTACACTATACCCACTATGGAAGACTCTGTCCGATCGAGACCCCCGAGGGTCCGAACATTGGACTGATCTCCTCCCTGTCCGTTTTTGCGAAAGTGAACGGCATGGGCTTTTTGGAAACCCCCTACCGCAAGGTGGAGGACGGAAAGGTGGATGTGACGAACCACATCTATCTCAGTGCAGAGGAAGAAGAGGGGATGAAGATCGCACAGGCCAATATCCCCATGAAGGATGACGGCACCATTGAGAATGAGAAGGTCATTGCCCGGGACGAGGGGGATTTCCCCGTGGTAGATCCCGTGGAACTGAACTATACCGATGTTGCCCCCAACCAGATCGCGTCCATTTCCGCATCCCTGATCCCCTTTTTGGAACACGATGATGCGAACAGGGCCCTGATGGGTTCCAACATGATGCGGCAGGCCGTTCCGCTTTTGAGACCTGAGTCCCCCATTGTGGGCACCGGGCTGGAGCAACAGGTGGCCACGGACTCCAGGGTCCTGATCAATGCCGAGGGAGAAGGGGTCGTGGAATATGTGGATGCCCAAAGGGTCACCATTAAATACGACAGGTCCGAGGACGATCGTCTGGTCAGTTTTGAGGACGACTCCAAAACCTATGAATTGGTCAAGTTCAGAAAGACCAACCAAAGTACGACCATCACTTTGAGACCTAACGTAAGAGTAGGCGAAAGAGTGGAAAAAGGACAGGTACTCTGTGAGGGCTATGCCACCGAAAAGGGAGAATTGGCCCTTGGAAGGAACATGAAAGTGGCCTTTATGCCCTGGAAGGGATACAATTTTGAGGATGCCATCGTGATTTCCGAAAAAGTGGTCCGTGAGGACATCTTTACCTCGGTGCACATCGATGAATATGCCCTGGAAGTACGGGACACCAAATTGGGAGCGGAGGAGTTGACCAACGACATCCCCAACGTTTCCGAGGAGGCCACCAAGGATTTGGACGAATACGGAATGATCCGTATCGGTGCCGAAGTGAAGCCCGGGGACATTTTGATCGGGAAGATCACCCCAAAAGGGGAATCCGATCCCACTCCCGAGGAAAAACTCCTTCGAGCCATCTTTGGGGACAAGGCCGGGGACGTCAAGGACGCCTCCCTCAAGGCCTCTCCATCGCTAAGGGGCGTGGTCATCGACAAGAAACTGTTCTCCCGGTCCATCAAGGACAAGAGGAAACGTTCCGAGGACAAGGAGGCCATTTCCCGTTTGGAAATGGACTACGAGGTCAAGTTCCAACAGTTGAAGGATGTGCTGATCGAGAAATTGTTCGGCCTGGTCAACGGGAAGACCTCCCAAGGGGTAATGAACGATCTCGGGGAGGAAGTACTTCCGAAAGGAAAGAAATACACCATAAAAATGTTGAACGCGGTGGACGACTTTGCCCATTTGGTGGGAGGAAGCTGGACCACGGACGACAAGACCAATGCCCTGGTGGCCGATCTGTTGCACAACTACAAGATCAAACTGAACGATATCCAAGGAAACCTGAGAAGGGACAAGTTCACCATCTCCGTAGGGGACGAACTTCCGGCCGGAATCATGAAGTTGGCCAAGGTATACATCGCCAAGAAGCGTAAGCTGAAGGTAGGGGACAAGATGGCGGGACGCCATGGGAACAAAGGTATCGTTGCCCGGATCGTCCGTCAGGAGGACATGCCCTTTTTGGACGATGGAACCCCCGTGGACATTGTGTTGAACCCACTGGGCGTACCTTCCAGGATGAACATCGGACAGATCTATGAGACCGTATTGGGCTGGGCCGGACAGAAATTGGGGCAGAAATATGCGACCCCGATCTTTGACGGGGCCACCCTGGACCAGATCAACGAACTGACCGATAAGGCAGGGGTTCCCAGATTCGGACATACCTACCTCTACGACGGGGGCACCGGACAGCGTTTCGACCAGCCGGCCACCGTGGGGATCATCTATATGCTGAAATTGGGCCATATGGTGGACGACAAGATGCACGCCAGATCCATAGGACCCTACTCTCTGATCACCCAACAGCCCTTGGGCGGTAAGGCACAGTTCGGAGGACAGCGTTTCGGGGAAATGGAAGTCTGGGCCCTTGAGGCCTATGGGGCCTCCGCGACCCTGAGGGAGATCTTGACGGTCAAATCCGACGACGTGATCGGTAGGGCCATGACCTATGAATCCATAGTGAAGGGCGAGACCATGCCGGAACCCGGTCTACCGGAATCTTTCAACGTATTGATGCACGAGCTCAAGGGCTTGGGCCTTGACATCCGATTGGAAGAGTAATTTTTTACAAATAAATTCATCATCACCATAGTACAATGGCTAGAATAAAAGATAACAACGCACCAAAAAGGTTCAACAAAATATCCATAGGCCTGGCTTCTCCGGAATCCATCCTGGCCGAATCCCGTGGAGAGGTGCTAAAGCCTGAAACCATCAACTACAGAACGCACAAGCCCGAGCGTGATGGCCTGTTCTGCGAGCGCATATTCGGTCCGGTAAAGGATTACGAATGTGCCTGTGGCAAGTACAAGCGCATCCGCTATCGCGGAATCGTCTGTGACCGTTGTGGCGTGGAGGTTACCGAGAAGAAGGTCCGTAGGGACCGTGTGGGACACATCAACCTGGTGGTGCCCGTGGCCCATATCTGGTATTTCCGTTCCCTTCCCAACAAGATAGGCTATCTCTTGGGGCTTCCGTCCAAGAAACTGGACATGATCATCTACTACGAAAGGTATGTGGTCATACAGCCCGGTGTCGCCAAAGGTCCCGAAGGGGAGGAGATCCAAAAGTTGGACTTCCTTACCGAGGAGGAGTACCTGAACATATTGGAGTCCATCCCCACCGAGAACCAATACCTGGAGGACAGCGATCCCAATAAGTTCATCGCAAAGATGGGTGCGGAATGTCTGATCGACCTGCTTTCCAGGATCGACCTGGAACAATTGTCCTATGAACTGCGCCACAAGGCCAATACCGAAACTTCCAAGCAAAGGAAGACCGAGGCCCTGAAAAGGCTTCAGGTGGTCGAGGCCCTGAGGGAGTCCCAGGACAACAGGGAGAACAATCCGGAATGGATGATCATGAAGGTGATTCCCGTGATCCCGCCCGAGCTGCGTCCCTTGGTGCCCTTGGATGGTGGGCGTTTTGCAACTTCCGACCTGAACGACCTCTATCGAAGGGTGATCATCCGCAACAACCGCTTGAAGCGTTTGATGGAGATCAAGGCCCCCGAGGTGATCTTGCGGAACGAGAAGCGGATGTTGCAGGAAGCCGTGGATTCCCTTTTCGACAATACCAGGAAGGCCTCTGCGGTAAAAACAGAATCCAACAGGCCGTTGAAATCCCTATCGGATTCCCTAAAGGGGAAACAAGGTCGTTTCCGTCAAAACCTTTTGGGAAAACGTGTGGATTACTCCGCCCGTTCCGTAATCGTGGTCGGACCGGAAATGAAATTGTACGAATGCGGTCTTCCCAAGGATATGGCCGCAGAACTCTACAAGCCCTTCATCATCCGTAAACTGATCGAACGGGGCATTGTAAAGACCGTAAAATCGGCCAAGAAGATCATCGATAAAAAGGAGCCCGTGGTTTGGGACATCCTTGAAAACGTACTCAAGGGCCATCCGGTTTTGCTGAACCGGGCCCCTACCTTGCACCGATTGGGCATACAGGCCTTCCAGCCCAAGCTCATCGAAGGTAAGGCGATCCGTCTGCACCCATTGGCATGTACCGCCTTCAACGCGGACTTTGATGGGGACCAGATGGCGGTCCACCTTCCCTTGGGCCCCGAGGCCATTTTGGAGGCCCAGCTCTTG
>CALDPL010000225.1 GCA_937911965.1 uncultured Allomuricauda sp.
GAAGCCTTCGGCGGCGGTGATCGCGGTCACCGAGGGCTTGCCCTCGGGCAGGGTGCCGGACTGGTTGAGGATCCTGTTCTTGACTTCGTCCAAATAACTGCGTCCGATCACAAAGCGCTTTCCACCGATTTCCACACTATTGCCCTCAACTGCATCTATTTTGTCCAAGGACACGGTATAAGATCGGTGGATCCTGATGAATAGGTCCCCCGGCAATTCCTCTGTAAAGGCGGACAAAGTGCTGTGGACGATATGGTTGCCCCTTGAAGTGACGATCTTGATATAGTCCTTTAGGCTTTCCACCAGGATGATGTCATCCAAATAGACTTTTTTCATTTTTTTCTTGTCCACCTTGACGAAGATATGGTCCTGGGAGGCATTCCGTTCGGAGTGTATCCGGAACTTGGCCATGGCCTTGTTCACCGCCTTGATGAACCTGGGCAGGGATACCGGCTTGACCAAATAATCCAACACCTCCTGTTCAAAGCCCTTGATGGCATACTGGGAATGTGCAGAGGTAATGATAACCATGGGCTTTTTTTCCAAACTGTCCAAAAAACTGAAACCGTCCATAATGGGCATGTTCACATCCAAAAAGAGCAGATCGGGCAGATGTTCCCTGAAATGCCCCAAACTGTCAATGGCATTGTGGAAGACCGCGGACACCTCAAGTTCCTTGATCTGGGAAATATGGTTTTCGATAACTTTGATGGCCAGGGGCTCATCATCGATAATGACACATTTTAGGTTCATCGGAGCTTTAAAATTAAATTTACAACATAGCGACCGTCCAAATCTTGGATATCCAATTCGTATTCATCTTCCCCATATCGGAGCTTCAATCTTTTTTCGACATTGGACAGTCCGATGCCCCCCTTTTTTTTATTGGACGGAAGATTTTGGTTCATGGGCTTGGTGTTGTCTATTCTAAAGTAGAGGGCTTCTTCCTCGATCCTGGCATCAATGTCGATCTTTACCTTCCCCAAACTCCTACTGGCACCGTGTTTGAATGCATTTTCAATGAATTGCACCAAGAGCAGGGGGGCGATTTTTTTGCCCTTGGGATTCCCGACCACCTTAAAACTGAGTTCCAGGTTGGCATTGTACCTGATTTTTTCAAGGTCCAAGTAATTTTTGATGAATTCAATTTCCTTTCTGAGGCATTGGTTTTTGCCTCCGGACTCATAGAGCACATAGCGCATGAGATCGGATAGTTTTATAATGGTTTCCGGGGTCTTGTCCGATTTTTCAAGGCTCAGGGAATAGATGTTGTTCAAGGTATTGAAGAAAAAATGCGGATTGATCTGCGCTTTCAGGAAATTCAATTCGGCGGTGAGCTTTTCGTTCTCCCCATTTTTTTGCTTCGCCTCGAAGTTAAACCAATC
>CALDPL010000226.1 GCA_937911965.1 uncultured Allomuricauda sp.
CCATCGCCACCTCGGTGCCGCGCGCGGCCTTCGCCGGCGTGACCGCGCGGCTGAGGCCCGAGGTGTCGCTGCCGCTGGTGGCGACCAACCGCATCAACATGCCGGATCTGGCGGAGGCCATCCTCGCCGGGGAACAGGCTCCGGGAACGGGTTGGATCGGGGCCTCGGACGAAGAGACCGAAGGGGAGTGGAAATGGGTGACCGGCCCGGAGGCCGGGATGGTGTTCTGGAACGGGAATTTCAACGGCAGCAGCCACAACAATGCCTATTCCTTTTGGAACGATAAAGAACCCAACGATTTGAATGGTAATGGTCAGCCCAACGATCCTAACGGAGAGGATTTTGCCCACATCACCGCCCCCGGGGTCGGTATTCCGGGATCCTGGAACGACCTGCCCATTACAGGGGGGGATGACGACTACCAACCCTTTGGTTATATCGTGGAATATGGGGGGATGGGCGGAGATCCGATAGTGAACCTATCGGCAAGTACCAAAATCACCACTCCCAGGGTCCTTGAAACCACCCCTGCCACGAACTGCGGTCCCGGGACCTTGGTTTTGGAGGCCACTGCGGTCGGGGGAATCGGGGATCTGCTCTGGTTCGACGAGCAGGACAACCTGCTACATACCGGGGAGGAATATACAACCCCTGTATTGGCCGAAACGACGACCTATTATGTCATGGCCTCGGAAAACGGATGTACTACGGGGGAAAAAATTCCGGTCGAGGCGACCATCCAAATTGAGCCCTCCATAAATGATGGGCTGACGGTGACCAATTGTGACGGGGACGGGAACCTCGATGGGTTCACCCGATTCGACCTGGGCCACTACCTGCCGTTGTTGAGCCCGGACCACACCAATCTGGATTTCAGCTTTTACCTGAACCCCAACGATGCGGAAAACAGGGTAAATGCCCTGGATGCCCAAATGCTGGCGGATTTTGACAACAGCATTGCGGATGTACTTTATTTTAGGGCACAGGGCTCGGGGAACTTTTGCCATTCGGTTGGAATTCTGAATTTGGCCGTATCCACGACCTCCCTGCCTCCAAGATTCAGGGTCGACCTATCTTCCTGCGACCAAGGGGAAATCGATGGAATTTCCGGTTTTGACCTGTCACAGGCCGTCACGGACATCCTGTCCCAGATTCCAAACTCCCAAGATCTGACCGTATCCTTTTATCTGGATGAGGGGGATGCCAATTTGAGAAGGAACGAAATTGGGAACATCACCAATTATACCAACACCACCCCCTACGGGGAACAGTTGTATGTCCGCATTGACCATGAAGGTTCGGGGAGTTGTTACGACCTTGGAGAGTACCTGGATCTCACCGTCCTGCCCATCCCTTCCTTTGCCTTGGAAGGGGAATATATGTTCTGCAGCGGGGACAGTGTGGATATCCTACCCATTAACCCACAGGACAACTATCAATACACCTGGTATGGCCCATCCAATGTCCAAGTTGGCATGGGCCCAAGCATCAATATCTCCCAATCCGGAAGCTACAGTGTTGTCGCCCGTTCATCCGCGGGCTGTGAGTCCGCCCCCATGGACTTTGAGGTGGTGGAATCGGCCCCCCCGACCCTTTCTTCCCAACTCATCACGGTGGAGGACCATGGGGACACAGGGACCATTACCATTGAACATGAAAACTCGGTTTGGGTGATTATTTGTTTGCCCTGGACAATCCCAATTCCATAGGGCAGGAGTCCGGGGTCTTCACCCAGGTGGAGCCCGGCCTGCACACCCTCTATGCCATGGACAAAAATGGCTGTGGCATGGATTCCATCCGGATCGGGGTGGTCGGGGTACCCAAGTTTTTCAGTCCGAACAACGATGGGTTCAACGACCGCCTGGAGATTTTGGGGGTGACCCATGAATATTATCAGGGGGGCAGCTTCAGGATTTTTGATCGTTACGGACAGTTTCTCGCAGAACTCGACCCCATGGGAGGGACCTGGGATGGACTGTACATGGGCAGGCCCCTTTCCCCTTCGGATTATTGGTACGTGCTCGAACTCATCGATATTGAAGGGAGCCCCCACCGACGAACCGGGCATTTCACCCTAAAGCAATAAAGGAAACTATTGTGGTTTACAGCCGATTGGCCGTATCTTTGTCCCATGGTAAAAGAAAAGGTGACGGATTTGGTGGAACGGGGACTTATGCTCCCCTTGATGGAGGAATTCCACACCATACAAGGAGAAGGCTTTCACAAGGGTACGGCCGCCTATTTCATTCGTGTGGGTGGTTGTGATGTCGGTTGTCATTGGTGCGACGTGAAAGAAAGTTGGAATGCGGAACTCCATCCTCCCACAGCCATTGAAAGCATCATTGCCAACGCGGAAAAATACTCCGATACCATTGTCATCACCGGAGGGGAACCCCTGACCTGGGATATGGGCCCCTTGACCCTGGGACTTAAGGAAAAGGGTTTGAAGACCCATATAGAAACCTCCGGGGCCTACCCCTTGACCGGGGAATGGGATTGGATCTGTCTCTCTCCCAAAAAGAACAAGCTCCCTGTGGGAGACATCGCCAAAAAGGCCGATGAACTCAAGGTGATCGTGTTCAACAGGCACGATTTTATCTTTGCCGAGGAGCAGGCCGCCCAAGTGGGGGGGGACTGTATTTTATATCTACAGCCCGAATGGAGTGTGCGTGAAAAAGTGATTCCCCTGATTGTGGACTATGTGATGAAAAACCCCAAGTGGAAGGTTTCCCTTCAGACCCACAAGTATTTGAACATTCCCTGATTTTTTGATTTAACGCCCCCCGTTGGCCCTCAAATCCTTCCGGCATTCCGCATCCAATTGGGGCAAGCTGGTCAACCCCTTGGAAACATTGCTTTCCAAGGCCTTTAGGATGTTGCTTCCGAATTCGAGCTCTGCCCGCATGAGACAGCCCGCCGCATTGCAGTGGTTGTTTCCGACCTGGGTGCCATCTTCGGTTTTTGTGTCCTCATGTCCCGGATCGATCGGTCCGGTCCCCAAATTCACCAAGCCCAATAAATGGCCGAATTCATGGTTCAGGGTCGCCTGCTCCAGTTCAGCGATGCTGACCATGCTGCCCCGACCGATCAATTTTCTGATCGTG
>CALDPL010000227.1 GCA_937911965.1 uncultured Allomuricauda sp.
ACGATCCCGGTGACAAAGACCAGGGCGAATAGGGTGATCCGGTTCAGGGTATAGTCCAACAGATAATAGCTCAACAGGGTCAGGGCAAAGGTGATGGGCACCGAAAGAAAGACCACGAGACCTCCCCTCCAACCCATGGCGAGCATTACCACCAAGGTGACCGCGATTATGGCCCCCAACAAGTGCATCAGGAGCTCGGAAACCTTTTGGGAAGCGCTCTGTCCATAGTTTCTGCTGACCTCTACCTGCACCTGGTCGGGAATAAGATCCTGTTTTAGATGCTCCACCCGTTTCTGGACGGCATCGGCGATCTTCATGGCATCGGCCCCTTTTCTTTTGGCGATGGACAGGGTAACGGCCGGATATTCGGACCTATGGGTGTCGAACTTATCGCTGGCCGGTCCAAATCCAATGGATAGATAGTCCTTGGGCAGCTGTGGGCCGTCAAGCACCTGGGCCATTTCATTTAGGTAAATTGGCCGGCCTTGTTTGGTACCTACGACCAAGCGTTCAAGATCTTTCCTGTCCTGCAGAAATCCTCCCGTGACGACATGGAATTGGGTATCGCTGTGATGGAAGTTCCCCGAATCCATGCGATGGTTGGCACCCTGGATTGATTGGGACAGGGACAATAGGTCCAAGCCGGAGCCGGCCAATTTGTTTTTATCGACCACTACCCTGAACTGACGGCTTCTTCCCCCGATGATCTCGGTATGGGAAACCCCTTGGATTTTCTCGATCTCATGGAGCAGCTCCTCGGAAATCTCCCGAAGCTCAAAATCGGTGTAGCTTTCGCTCCAAAGGTTCAGGGCCATAATGGGAACATCGTCAATGGAACGGCTCTTCACCAAAGGCAGGCTCACTCCCTTGGGCATACGGTCCATATGTTTGTTCATTTCATCGTACAACCGTACCAGGGAACGCTCCATGTCCTTCCCTACATGGAACTGGACCGTGGCCATTCCCTGCCCCTGCATGGAGGTGGTGTATACGTGCTCCACCCCCTCTATATTGAACAATATCTTTTCCAAGGGCTTGGAAATCCGGGATTCCACTTCCTTGGGGCCCGCACCGGGGTATCCCACAAAGATGTCCGCCATGGGCACCACGATCTGTGGCTCCTCCTCCCTGGGGATCAAAAAGGCACTGTACACCCCGATGATCGTAAACACGATCATTAGCAGCACCGTTAACTTGGAATCTATAAACCCTCTGGCCAATTTGCCTGCCACTCCATCTTTCATCTGTCTCCCGATTGTTTATTGGATGATTACCTTGGCCCCATTGTGGAGTTTTCCTTGGGCGTTTATGATATAGTGTTCCCCTTTGGCAAGGCCTGAGAGGACCTCCACTTCCTCTCCGTGCACTTGACCCAGCCGCAGCCAGCGCAGTAGGGCCACCCCGTCTTCCCCCAGGGTGTATACCCCACTCAACTGACCCTTGTGCACCAAGGCATTTAAGGGAATGCCAACCCGATCTTTTTCCAGGATCGGTCCCTTCCTCTCCAAGCTGACCGAAACATACATCCCGGAACGTATTCCCGAGGGGAGGGGATCCAGTCCCAGCTCAATGGAATAGTGGCCCCCGGTGGACAGGGAAGAAGGGCTCAGGGCCTTCAAGGTTCCGCCAATCATGGTATCCAGGGCTTTGAGGTGCACCCTGGCCCTGCTGCCCACGGAAATTCCGTTGATCTCGTTTTCCGACACCCGGGCATGCACTTCGAACCCCCGGGTGGATTCCATGGAGATCAAAGGGACCCCGGGCTTGGCCAAATCCCCTTCCTCCATATATATGTCAGTGATATGGCCTTCGAAAGGGGCCCGGATTTCCGTATAGGGCAGTTGGGAGCCAGCTTCCGCCTTTAATTGTTTGGCCGCTTCCAGTCGGGCCTTGGCCATTTGGAAGTTGGTTTTTTGATCGTCCAATTCCTTGGGACTGGCACTGTTTTTTTGAAAGAGGGCCTGGAATCGCTTTAGGTCGCGTTCCGCATTTTCATAGGCTGCCGTTGCCTGGGCAATGGAAGCTTCGGCCTGTGCCATTCGTGCGCGAAGGTCCAAGGCGTTGATGGAGACCAGGGGGTCTCCTTTTTCGACCTTTTGTCCCAGATCCACATGGATACGTTCCACTTGGCCCATGATCCGGGTACCCAAATTCGCCCGGTCCAGGGCCTTTATTTCCCCGCTGCCGACCGGGTGGAAGGCCTGTTCAAGCCCTCCTGCCCGGGCAAGACTGACGGGAATTGGAGGGGGCTGGTCCACAGCCTTTTCCCCCGAATCGCCACATCCGGTGAGGACCATTCCCAATACCAGGATAAAGATTGTCTTTTTATAGGGTTCCGTCATTTTCATGGTTCAATCATTGAAGTGTTTAAAAATTTGAGCAGGGACCGGGCCTGGTTGTACTGGAGGATGGCCCTATAGTGCTCCAATTGGCTCTTGGCGTGGAGGGCTTCGGACATCAATAGGTCCGTGGTCCGCTCCAGACCTTCCGCGAATCGGTCCATCCTGATTCTCAAGGCTTCCCCACTCTGTTCCATAGCCAGTTTCGAACTTTCCTGTTTTTGTCTGGCATCCTGGACCAACCTATGGACGCGTTGTAGCTCCATAGTGCTGTTGGCCAGATACTGCTGTTGTTCCAATTTCGCTTTTTCATAGTTTGTCCTGCTTTTTCCCAAGTTTGCATGGCGTTGGCCCCCCTTGAAGACATCCCAGCTCAGGCTGGCCCCGATCAGGTATCCCTTGCCCCTTCCCCGGAAGATTTGGCTGTCGTGAAGTTGGTAACCGGCAAAGGCATTCAGCCTGGGCAAAAAGCTCATCCGTTCTGCCTTTAACAGGGCAAATTGGGCCTCCTTTAACAGTTCCATCGCACGGAGGTCCGCCCTCGGTTCCATGGGTTCCCCGGCCGAACTTTCCAATTGCCATGGCCGCAATTCCTCGGTGGGCCAATAAATCTGACCCATGGGTGCACCCATCAAAAATCCGAGTCCATCGGATGCATTGCCCACTTGGCTTATGGCACTGTCCAACTGGTTCTCCAGGGTGCTTAGCCTGACCTTGGCTTCCAATAGTTCCGCCCTGTTGAGCAGGCCCCGTTCGAATCTGTCCCGGGCCAGTCCCAGATTTTCACGGGCCGCTTTTCTGGCCTTTTCCAGAACCTCCACGGTCTTGTGGGCCAATTGAAGCTGTCCATAGGCCATTTCCGCCTCATAGTCCAGTCGTTCCCTGGTCCTGTACGATTGCAGTTCCATGGCCTCGGCCATAATTTTACCCGCCCTCCTCTTTTGGAAGCCATCCAAATTGACCAGGGGTTGTTCCAAGGAAATTTCAGTGACAAAACTGCTTATCGATTCGGGATCGTTCAACATCACCGGATCGAAATCCGTTTGGGTCAAAATTTCCTGATTGAGTTTAAAACCAAAGGCCATCAAGGGATTTGTTGTGGCCATCGCCGTATGGGATACGGAAAGGGAGGGCAGGAACACGGAATTTGAATATCGGAGTTCGTGGTCTGCCAGTTCGGCCTGTTTGCTGGACAGACCGATTTCCGTATTGGACCTTTGGACCCGTTGGAGCACCTCCTCCAAGGAGATCTCCACAAATTGCTGGGACAGCAACTGAATCGGGACGGTCATCAGCATGGCCAAAAAAAGGGCTCGCTTCATTTTGCATTGAGGTTTGGGGCAAAATTAGGGGGAGCGGACAAGCTGCACAGTAACATTGGTTACCGAGCCGGGCCATGGGTGGGCAAGGATGGTATGGATGGGGCATTCCCCATGGATCGAAGTGATGTCCATGGGATTGCCCCCAAGGGAGTCCCCTGCGAAAATCCAGGGATAAAATTACCTAAGATTGCTCTTCCCTGGGGCAGGCTGCTCCTGTGACGGGTATTCCCGCTTGTTTCATCCCTGCAAAGCCACCGGCCACATCCACCAGGTTGTGGATGCCCCTGCTCTTTAGGATGGAGGCGGCGATCATGCTCCTATAGCCCCCCGCACAGTGGATGTAGAAGGTTTCTTTTTCAGGAAATTCCCCCAGGTGATCGTTCAAATAGTCCAAGGGGGCCAACTTGGATTGTTCGACGTGCCCTGTTTGATACTCCGATTCCTTGCGCACATCGAAAACAGGGGTGTCGACCTCCAGCAATTCCTTTAACTCGTTGCCGTCTATGCTCTTTACACTGTCGGTTTCCTTGCCGGCCCTTTCCCAGGCAGGGATTCCCCCCTTGAGATAGCCCAAGGTCCCGTCAAATCCGACCCTGGAGAGGCGGGTGATGGTCTCTTCCTCCCGTCCTTCGGGCACCACCAAAAGCAAGGGTTGCTCCACATCGGCCACCAGGGCACCGACCCAGGGGGCAAAACTGCCGTCCAAGCCGATAAAGATGGACCTGGGAACATGGGCCTTGGCGTATTCCTCCTGATGCCTTACATCCATGACCACGGCACCGGTCTCGTTGGCCAACTGTTCAAAGGCCTCGGGGTCCAAGCCGCGGCTGCCCCGTTCCAATACCCGGTCAATGTCCTCATAGCCCTCCTTGTTCATCTTGACGTTCAAGGGAAAGTATTGTGGGGGAGGCAAAAGTCCCTCGGTGACCTCCGCAATGAATTCCTGTCGGTCCATGTCCTTTCTCAGGGCATAGTTCATCTTCTTTTGGTTGCCCAGGGTGTCCACGGTTTCCTTCATCATGTTCTTCCCGCATGCGGACCCGGCCCCATGGGCGGGATATACTATGACATCATCGGCCAGGGGCATGATCTTGTTGCGCAGGCTGTCGTAAAGGATTCCGGCCAAGTCCTCCTGGGTCATGTCCGCGGCCTTTTGGGCAAGGTCCGGTCTTCCCACATCCCCCAGGAACAGGGTATCCCCGCTGAAGATGGCGTGGTCCTTCCCGTTTTCGTCCCTCAACAGGTAAGTGGTGCTCTCCAGGGTATGGCCGGGAGTGTGCAGGGCCTTGATGGTCACCTTCCCCAGTTTGAACTCCTGTCCATCCTCGGCAATGATCGCCTCAAAGGAGGGCTTTGCAGTGGGCCCGTAGATGATGGGGGCCCCGGTTTCCCTCGAAAGGGTCAGGTGTCCGCTCACAAAGTCGGCATGGAAATGGGTTTCGAAAATATAAGTGATGACGGCTCCGGCTTCCTTGGCCTTTTTGATATAGGGTTTGACTTCCCTTAGGGGGTCGATGATGGCCGCTTGGCCCTCACTTTCGATATAGTAGGCTCCCTGGGCCAGACATCCGGTGTAAATCTGTTCTATTTTCATTTGTTCCTGTTTCAATCAATATCGTTTTAAATTGTTCGTGTGTTATTAGCTGTTAAAGTGTACATGGATATATTCACACTATACAGTAATACTTAAACAAGTTAAAAAAATATTAAAATTTTACAAAATTATGATTGAAAGAAATTATAACTGATAGTTAAAAAAGCTGTATAAAAAAGACATCCGAAGCTACAAAATGATGACAGTCAATAATATATAGAATGTTTTATAGCCCTGAAAAAACTAATATTTCATATTATAATAATATATATTCATTATTCTTTTGCCAGTAATGCATCCAACATCTTAGACTTAGGGGCACAAAAAGAGATAGCGGGCCTAAAATAGGCCGCTATCTCTTCTTTATTATATGAATGTTATTAATCCTCCAGGAAACCAGTTTCTTATTGAGCGATAGTAAACTTAACTAACTGCTGTTGTGCACCGGCCTCAACCCTCAACACATATAATCCTGCAGGTGCCTTATCACTGATATTTATATCATGATGCAGTTCGCCATTGCCTGGATTTACTTCGGCACTGTACACCACCTGGCCTATTGCATTAATAACAGACATAGATACTGTATTACTCATTATCCCTTCAGCATTAATTGTAAAGTTGCCTTTGTTTGGGTTGGGAGACAAAGTAAATATATCTATTGCACGCGCTACATCTGCTACACTTGTAGTGGCCTCGCGGCTGGTTACAAATTTAGGCTCTGCACAATCGCGGCTGGATAACATGCTTACAGTTACTTTATCCCACGGCTTCAAATCGGTAGCCATGTAAGACTGACCTGTTTCGCCCGGTAACAGTTTACCGTTTACGTACCAGTTAAATTTAGGGTTAGCACCTCCATTCTTAGGGTCTGCAATGAAGGTATAGGAATTTCCACCATTATAATTTGCAGTTAATCCTACCTCTGCAATCAAGGTAGTCACGATAGAGAATTGTATACCCGGGCTTTTACTTTCAAAAACACATAGCGCACTACTGATGAACCTGCATTCAACAATATCTCCATGATCTAATGAAGTTGTTTTCAATGTAGCTTTAGTTTCGCCGGGAAGCTCTAATCCGTTTACCAACCACCTGTATTGGGGCGTAGGCCCACCTTTAGTATATGCTGAATGAAATACTACT
>CALDPL010000228.1 GCA_937911965.1 uncultured Allomuricauda sp.
TGGTGGACACGGTCACGTCCAGGCCTGCGGCCGCCCCGGCCACCGCCAGGGTGCCCATAAAGCCCTCACTGGGATCGTAGTTCACGATCTTGATCGCCAAAAAGAGCAGGGCCCCAAAAAAGAGCAGGCCATAGCTCCAGTGCATCCACGGGCTTTTGAAGAGCGTCTTGAAGGCCTGGAAACCATAAAGGGCCAGCACGATATAAATAATGGATAAAATGATGAATCTATTCATGCCTATTTTTAAGCAAAACTAAGGCCAAACCAACTGGGAATAAGAGATTTTAAGAATTTTTAACGGCCCGGACCAGCTCCCTCGCCCGATGCAGATCGGTACTCCCAACCCGGTCCTCCGCCAGATGCGGGGGACTGTTCATGGGAAGTTTTCCCCCAAGGTCCAGGGCAGGGAAAAAAGAGGTTGCCGAAGCGTGGACCGCCCGGATCCCAGCCTCCCTGAAACGCTCCACCTGAGGCGCATCCACCCCGCCCCCGGCCATGATTTCCATAGCACTGTTGCTTTGATAGAGCGCCAGATGACGCAGCCCCTCCAGGGCCGAGGGCATGCCCCCCGAGCTCAGAACGGTGGCCACCCCCATCCCTTCCAATTGCCTTAGGGCCGTTAGGGGGTCCACGATCCAGTCAAAGGCCCGGTGGAAACAAAAGTGCATGGGACCTGCCAGGTCCACCAGGACCGATGTCCGTTCCACATCCAGGGAAAAATCTTCCAAGAGTACCCCCGAAACGATTCCCTCCACCCCGAGCTGCCTACAGGCCTCTATATCTGCCATCATGACATCAAACTCCAGATCGGTATAGACAAAATGTCCAGATCTGGGCCGGATCAGCACATGTACCGGAATATCCAATTGGTCCTTGACCAATTTCAGGCAGCCCAGGGAGGGGGTGATCCCCCCTACCCCCAATTCGGCGCAAAGCTCGATCCGGTCCGCCCCGGCCCTTTGGGCAATGAGGGCCGATTGAAGGGAATTGGCGCAGATTTCCAACAACATATTGTTATATTTATAATCCTAAAAATAAGCAACCCACCCATGGAAAGACGCAAATTCCTCAAAAATTCAGGCTTGACCGCCGCCGGGCTGGTCACGGCTTCCCCCCTGGTCGCCTGTAAAGGGGAACACAAGGCAAGTCCGCTTCCCAAAACCACCACAAGGCCGCTGGTGGTCTGTACCTGGAACTTTATGAACGCCAGTGCCAAGGCCTGGGAGGTGCTGCGGGCCGGAGGTTCCGCCCTGGATGCCGTGGAACAGGGGGTGATGGTCGAAGAGGCGGACATCACCAATGAGACCGTGGGCAAGGGAGGCCGCCCGGACCGGGACGGCAATGTGACCCTGGACGCCTGCATCATGGACAAGGATGGGAACTGCGGTTCCGTGGTCTATATGCAGCATTTCACCCATGCCGTTAGTGTGGCCCGAAAGGTAATGGAACAGACCCCCCACATCATCCTTGCGGGAAAGGGAGCGGAACAATTCGCAAGATCCCAGGGTTTTGAGGAAGAGGAACTGCTGACCGATAGCACCCGAAGACAATATGAGCAATGGAAAAAGACCTCAAAGTACGAGACCCCGATCAACATAGAGAACCACGACACCATCGGGATGCTGGCCATTGACTCGAACGGGGATCTGGCTGGGGCCTGCACCACCAGTGGAATGGCCTATAAAATGGCGGGACGTGTAGGGGACTCCCCCATCATAGGGGCAGGGCTCTATGTGGACAATGAGGTGGGGGCGGCCACGGCCACAGGGGTCGGCGAGGAAGTCATCCGGACGGTCGGAAGCTTTTTGATCGTCGAGCTGATGCGACAGGGCAAGAGCCCCCAGCAGGCCTGCGAAGAGGGGGTCAGGCGCATCATGGAAAAGAACAGGGACCGCAGGGATTTCCAGATTGGGTTTCTGGCCATTGACAAACATGGGGAAACGGGGGGCTATTGCGTACATCCCGGCTTCACCTATAGAGAGTACAGTGGGAACGGGCACCTGAACCGGGAAGTGGGCAGTTTTTACCAATAAGGGGGCACGGGAGCAATTTCCTAATCGCTGTCACAAACCCAAAAAAGTCCGATTCGGGGCTGCATTAATATTTGTACTTTTAAGGCCGCTTAAATCCAATCAAGCAAAAACAGGACACCATGCCCGAACAAAAAAGACTTTTCCTCCTCGATGCCTTTGCCCTGATATTCCGGGGCTACTACGCCCTGATGAAGAATCCCAGGATCAATTCCAAGGGCATGGACACATCAGCCATCCTGGGCTTTGTGAACTCCCTTTTGGACGTGATCAAGCGGGAAAAGCCGGACCATTTGGCCGTGGCCTTTGACAATGGGGGCAGTGTGGAACGCACCGAACTCTTCGAAGCCTATAAGGCCAACCGGGACGAGACTCCGGACGCCATCCGTATCGCCGTGCCCTACATCCAAGAGATTCTCAGGGCCATGAACATCCCGGTGGTGGAACTGCACGGATATGAGGCGGACGATTTGATCGGCACCCTGGCAAAACAGGCGGAAAAAGAGGACTACAAGGTCTTTATGGTGACCCCCGACAAGGACTTTGGCCAATTGGTCAGTGAAAACATCTTCATGTACCGCCCCGCCCGACTGGGCAATGGGATTGAAATCTGGGGGGTTCCCGAGGTGCAGGAGCGCTTTGGGGTGAAGCGCCCCGAACAGGTGATCGACTACCTGGGCATGATGGGAGACACCAGCGACAACATCCCCGGCCTGCCCGGCGTGGGGGACAAGACCGCCAAGAAATTCCTGGCGGAATTCGGATCCCTGGAAGGGCTCCTGGCCAATACCGACAAGCTCAGTGGAAAAATCAAGGAGAAGGTCGAGGAAAACGCCGAACTCGGACGGCTCTCCAGAAAACTGGCGGAGATCAAGACCGACTGTGCCGTGGAATTCAAGGCCGAGGACTTTGAAATGAGCGCCCCGGATACCGAAAAGGTCTATGAAATCTTTGAGGAACTGGAGTTCCGAAGGCTCAAGGAACAGTTCTTCAAAATATTCCATGGGGAGCCCGACATGGGGAGCCCAACACCCAACGGCGGCCCCGCAAAACAAGGTGCCAAAGTGGCCGGCAGCGGGCAGTTTTCCCTTTTTGGAGAGGATCCCGGGGAGGCCGCTGCCACCTTTAGAGAACCCAGCGGGAGAAAGACCTTGGCCGATGTGCCCCATTTCTATCAATCCCTGGCCCCGGGCCTGGCCTTGGAAGGGTTTCTAAAGACCCTGGTCCAACAGAGCCCGGTCTGTTTTGATACCGAGACCACCTCCCTCAACCCCCTGGAGGCCGAACTGGTGGGGATCGCTTTCAGCTGGGCCCCCGGCAAGGGCCATTACCTGCCCTTCCCGGAGGACCAAAAAGAGGCCAAGGCCCTGATCCAAAAACTTAGGCCCTTCTTTGAATCCGAGTCCGTGGAGAAAATCGGACAGAACCTCAAATACGACATCAAGGTCCTTCAGAATTACGGGATGGAGGTCAAGGGCAAGCTCTTCGACACCATGTTGGCCCATTATCTGATCAATCCCGACATGCGCCACAATATGGACGTGCTGGCCGAGACCTACCTCAACTATTCCCCCATGCCCATCACCCAATTGATCGGCAAAAAGGGAAAGAACCAATTGACCATGCGGCAGGTGCCCCTGGACCAACAGACCGAGTATGCCGTGGAGGATGCGGACATCACCTTTCAATTGGCCCAACATTTCGCGCCTGAGCTCAAACAGACCCAAACCGATCGCTTGTTCGAGGATATTGAAATTCCCCTTTTACGGGTATTGGCCGATATGGAACGGGAGGGCATCCGCCTGGACGGGGATTCCCTCAAGGAACTCTCAAAGGGCCTGGAGAAGGACCTCGGGGAACTTGAGTCCAAAATATACGAACTGGCCGGGGAAGAGTTCAACATAGCCTCCCCCAAACAGCTGGGGGACATCCTCTTTGACAAGCTCAAATTGGTGGACAAGCCCAAAAAGACCAAGACCGGTCAATACTCCACGGCCGAAGACGTACTCTCCTACCTGGCCAAGGACCATGAGATCGTCCAAAACGTTTTGGAATACCGGGGCCTTGCCAAACTCAAGAGTACCTATGTGGACGCCCTCCCCTTGGAGGTACAAAAGCACAGTGGGCGGGTGCATACCGACTATATGCAGACCGTTGCCGCGACGGGACGCCTGAGCAGTAACAATCCCAACCTTCAGAACATCCCGATCCGGACCGAAAGGGGCCGGCAGGTGCGCAAGGCCTTTGTCCCCAGGGACGGGGACCATGTGCTGCTCTCTGCGGATTACTCCCAGATCGAACTCAGGATCATTGCCGCCCTGAGCCAGGAGGACAATATGATCGAGGCCTTTAAAAACGGGGAGGATATCCATGCCTCCACGGCCTCCAAGGTATTCGGCGTCCCCTTGGAGGAGGTGACCCGCGAACAGAGGAGCCACGCCAAGACCGTCAATTTTGGGATCATCTATGGGGTGTCCGCCTTTGGCCTGAGCAATCAGACCGACCTGGGCCGTGCCGAGGCCAAGGAACTCATAGACACCTATTACAAAACCTATCCCAAACTGCGCAATTACATCAGTGAGCAAATCGAATTTGCCCGGGAACACGGCTATGTACAGACCGTCCTTGGACGACGGCGCTACCTCAAGGACATCAATGCGGGCAACCAAGTGGTACGGGCCGCAGCGGAACGCAATGCGGTGAACGCCCCCATTCAGGGAAGTGCGGCGGACATCATCAAGGTCGCGATGATCAACATCCACAGAAAGCTCAACGAAGGAAAATACAGATCCAAGATGCTCCTGCAGGTACACGATGAACTGGTATTCGATTGCCATAGGGACGAACTGGAGCACCTGAAGGAACTCATACGCACCGAAATGGAACAGGCCCATACCCTATCCGTGCCCCTGGAGGTGGAAGTGGGCGTTGGCGAAAATTGGTTGGAGGCCCATTGATAGGGGTTCACGGCAAAATAATTTGAACCTTGCGAAGCTAAAGGAACATGAACTGGATCATACTTATAATTGCCGGTCTTTTTGAAGTGGCCTTTGCCTTCTGCCTGGGAAAGGCAAAGGAAAGCAGCGGAGGGGAAATGTACCTCTGGTACACCGGATTCCTGGTCACCCTGAGCGTGAGCATGCTGCTGCTGATCAAGGCCACCCAGAGCCTCCCCATTGGGACAGCTTATGCGGTCTGGACGGGCATAGGGGCCGTGGGAACGGTATTGGTGGGCATTTTTGTCTTTAAGGAACCCGCCACCTTTTTGAGAATCTTCTTCATCAGTACCCTGATCCTGTCCATTGTGGGGCTGAAGGCCGTATCATCATAAGGCCCCGATTCCGTACAGCCCACTCTGTCAGAGTTCCTTTTTCATATAGACCGCCCCTTTCATTGGATTGTACCTATAGGGCCCTATTTCCTGAAAGCCAAATTCCCGATACAGCCTCAAGGCCGACTTCATGCTTGAATCCGAATCCAGGAGTACGGAAGCATAGCCCAACTTAGAGGCTTCCACAAGGGCCATCTCCAAGAGTTTCCGACCCAATTGAAGGCCTCGGTATTCCGGATGGACATACATTCTTTTGAGTTCTGCGGAACCTTCATCGAACCTTCGGATCCCGATACAGCCAATGGCACGGTCAATACTCCTGTCATAGGCCAACAGCAGGGCACCCTGGGGATGTCCGTACTCCAAATGGATTTCATTCAATTCCCGTTCCACATCCTGGAAGTACAAATCAAAATCCAGGGAACGGATATACTGCCCAAAAAGCATACTGCCGTTCCCAAAATCGGTCTTGGTCACTGCTTTTACCAGGGCTATAGGCAAATTCTCCTTGGACATGGACATTAGGGGTTAGCAAGGGCGTCATTGCGCCGAACGGGTGTAAAATTAATCATCAAAAACCAAAGCATGTGCCCTGGGAATCGGTTTGTACCACATATGGGGACCAAAGAGATCGATTTTCTGTGCAAACCTCAACAAATCCCATGGGACCATCATATGGATTTACAATGTACTTTATTGATTTACTGTGTTTTAAAAATATTTCATGGACTGTAAAAATCTTTGTATTCCAATTGAAATATTAAATACCTTCAATTGAAAATTCGCAGTATATACCATGATTCATCCAGATACGGAATTACGGTTCATCAACAAGGATATCGGCTATGGGGTGGTCGCCACCAAATTCATCCCCGCAGGGACCATAACCTGGGTGTTGGACGAGTTGGACCGGGAATTCACCCCGGAACAGCTGCAGGGATTGCCCCCGATCTACCAATCCATTTTGGACACCTACAGCTTTAGGAACAAGACGGGAAACTACGTCCTGTGCTGGCACCACGGACGCTATGTCAACCACAGTTTCAATTCCAACTGCCTGTCCACCGCCTATGATTTTGAGATTGCGGTCCGGGACATACATCCCGGGGAACAGCTTACGGACGACTACGGCTATTTGAACGTCCCTCTGCCCTTTCGGGCGGTCAACGAGGGTACCCGCAGAAAGGTGGTCTATCCGGACGACCTGCCCAAATACCACAGGGTTTGGGACAAAAAGGTCAAAAGGGTGTTCGGCAATATCATTCGGCTGGAACAACCCCTAAGGCCCGTGCTGAACGATGGGCTATGGGAAAAAATAGGGGCCATAATTGAGGGAAGGCAACAAATGGATTCCATCTTGAGCAATTTCTATCCAGGACAGATCAATGGAACGCACAGGGGAAGTGCGGTGGGCCATGGGCATTGAACCGAAAAGTCCGGTTTCCAAAAGGGATGGGCCCGATTAATCCCCATAGTTCTCCCCGATCTGGTCCAAGACCTTTAGGAAGGTCCCGAATTCCTTGGGATCAATATCCCTTACCGCCAGTTTTCTCAATTCAAGGGCCGTGGGAAGACTGAGGTCGATGATCTTTCGTCCCTCGGGAGTAAGTACCAACCTATAGCGCTTTTGGTCCCCCTTGAAGCGGGTCTTGGCGATCCAGCCCTTACGCTCCAAGCCCCCGATAACCCGGGAGGTAGTGGCCCGATTGCGGAAATTTCCCTTGACGATTTCATTTTGTGCCGCCTGCTCGCCCAGTTCGTAGATCTGGTGCAAGATTACCCATTGTTCAATGGTCACCTCCACCCCCAGTTCCCCAAAGGCCTTCAGATAGGCCTTCTGTATTTTGCGGAGCACCAGATCCAGGTGCAGTCCCATTCCCTTTATTTCATCGATTTGATCCAGCATCCATGACAAAATTGGTGCAAAAATAGAAATTGGGCCCAATATGTTCCCTTGGCAACCCCCAGGGTTTCCAAAGTTGGAATTTTAACGAAGTTGAGCCTTGTCGTAAGCTAAAAATACATAATTTTGTTGTGCATGCAACAATATTCAGAAACAATAAAATTACCGGTACTATGACAACTTCGACACTTCCCACTAAAAAAGGGGCCGCCCAACAGGATTTTATGCCCATCCTGGGCACCGACCATATCGAATTCTATGTGGGCAATTCCAAGCAGGCCGCACATTTCTACAAGACCGCCTTCGGCTTCCAGTCCCTGGCCATGGCCGGCCTGGAAACCGGGCTGAAGGACCGCGAAAGCTATGTGGTGGTCCAGGACAAGATCCGATTGGTGCTCACCTCCCCCCTGAAGAGCGGCACGGCCATAGGGGAACATATAGACAAACACGGGGATGGGGTCAAGGTGATCGCCCTTTGGGTGGAGGATGCCACAGAGGCCTACCATGCCGCCATGGACCGCGGGGCCAAGTCCTATTTGGAACCCACCCAGGAAGAGGATGCCCAGGGAAAAG
The DNA here is from genome assembly GCA_937911965.1 of uncultured Allomuricauda sp. GTDB lineage: Bacteria > Bacteroidota > Bacteroidia > Flavobacteriales > Flavobacteriaceae > Flagellimonas. Next base: position 7,838 of record CALDPL010000228.1, read on the forward strand.
TGGTGAGATCGGGCATATACACCTATGGGGAAACGGTGCATGTCTTTGTGGAACGCAAGGCTTACAAGGGCGTCTTTCTCCCCGGCTTCAAAAAATGGGAGACCCCCGATTACAACCCCCCTTCCACCGGCCTGAAATACGTGGACCATATGGTGGGCAATGTGGGGTGGAACCAGATGGACCGCTGGGTCGGCTTCTACGAAAAGGTCATGGGTTTTCGGAACATCCTCTCCTTTGACGACAACGACATTTCCACAGAATATACCGCCCTGATGAGCAAGGTCATGAGCAATGGCAATGGCCGGATCAAATTTCCGATCAACGAACCTGCGGAGGGCAAGAAAAAATCCCAGGTGGAGGAATACCTGGATTTTTACGAAGGGGAGGGCGTACAACATATCGCAGTGGCCACCGATGACATCATTGCCACGGTTCGGGACCTGAAAAGCCGAGGGGTGGAATTCCTGAAGGTCCCCCCTTCCTACTACGAGGCCGTCGGCAAGCGCGTCGGAAAAATCGATGAGGACATCGCCCCCTTGCAGGAGCTCGGCATCTTGGTCGATCGGGACGACGAGGGTTATCTGTTGCAGATCTTCACCAAACCGGTGGAGCCCAGGCCCACGGTCTTTTTTGAAATCATCCAGAGAAAAGGTGCACAATCCTTTGGAAAAGGTAACTTTAAGGCACTGTTCGAAGCCATAGAGCGGGAACAGGAGATCAGGGGCACCCTACATTGACGGTCCGACCGCAGGGATTGCCCGAACCATTAACCCTAAATACAGGATTATGCCTATATACCACAGCTTGGGAACGATTCCGCCAAAGCGGCACACCCAATTTGAAAAGCCGGATGGGGGACTCTATTACGAACAATTGTTCGGAACCGTGGGCTTCGACGGGATGTCCTCCCTGCTCTATCACATCCACAGGCCCACCCAGGTCAAGGAAATTGGAAAGCCCCTGGACGTAAGCCCCAAGGTGGGCGTGGAGCGGAACATCACCAGCCGCAAGTTCCTAGGCTTCGACATCGGTCCAAAAGAGGATTATTTGGAGTCCCGGGTACCGATCTTGGTGAACTCCGATGTCCATATCGGCCTGGCAGCCCCAAAACGATCGCTCGGCGACTATTTCTATAAGAATGCCGATGCCGATGAACTGCTGTTCATCCACAGGGGTTCCGGAAGGCTAAAAACCTTTTTGGGGGACATCCCCTTTGAATACGGGGACTATCTGATCATCCCCCGGGGCATGATCTACCAGATCGAATTCGACTCCACGGACAACCGGATCCTCTATGCGGAATCCTTCCATCCCATTTACACCCCCAAACGCTATAGGAATTGGTTCGGCCAACTCCTGGAACACTCCCCCTATTGCGAACGGGACTATAAACTACCGCAGGATCTAAGGGCCCACGATCAAAAGGGGGACTTTTTGATGAAGGTCAAAAAACAGGGCATGCTACCCCAATTGACCTATGCCACACATCCCTTTGACGTGGTGGGCTGGGACGGGTACAACTATCCCTACGGCTTTTCGATCCACAACTTTGAACCGATCACCGGCAGGATACATCAACCGCCCCCCGTGCACCAGACCTTTGAAACAAGTGCCTTCGTGGTCTGTTCCTTCTGTCCCAGGCTCTACGATTACCACCCGAAATCCATCCCGGCCCCCTACAACCATTCCAATATAGATTCCGATGAGGTGATCTATTATGTGGACGGGGACTTCATGAGCCGGGCCAATATAGGGCCGGGCCATATCTCCCTGCACCCGGCGGGCATCCCCCACGGGCCGCATCCGGGGACCTATGAGGGCAGTATCGGTAAAAAGGGAACGGAGGAACTGGCCGTGATGATCGACACCTTCAAACCCTTGATGTTGACCCAAAACGCCCTGGACATCGATGACGGCACCTACTACCGTTCTTGGGTATAGAGCGCGTGGCCCAGTCCAGAACCGATGGGGATCGAATTGAAAATCCTCCTTAAATTTGTAAATACGCCCCTTAGGGGGAGTTCCAGGCCCTTGGCCCAAAAAACCTGAACAATGATCATAGACATTCCCGAAAATTCGGATTTTTCAATACACAACATCCCTTTTGGGATATTTTCCACCCCGGATCGGACCCCCAGGGTGGGGGTTGCCGTGGGCGACCATATCCTGGACCTGGTCGAATTGGCACATTTGGATGTCTTTGAATTCAATACCGCCGTATTGGATCGGGACAGCCTCAACGATTTCATCGCCCTGGGCAAGGAAATCACCAAACGGACACGCAAAAAGATCCAACATTGGATCTATGACGACCATTCCATCCTCGCCGGAAAGCCCGAGCTCTTTGTACACCGTTCGAAGGCACAAATGCACATGCCCATCAAGGTGGGGGACTATACGGATTTCTACTCCAGTGAGGAACACGCCACCAATGTGGGAAGGATGTTCCGGGATCCCGAGCATGCCCTGCTGCCCAATTGGAAACACTTGCCGGTGGCCTACCACGGTAGGGCGAGTTCCATTGTCCCCAGCGAGACCCCGATCCACCGGCCCAAGGGGCAGACCCTGGAGCAGGGGGCGGAAAAGCCCTCCTTCGGCCCGACCAAGCGGTTGGACTTCGAACTGGAAATGGGCTTTATCATAGGCAAGGGGACCCAACTCGGCCAAAGTGTGTCCACCCAGGAGGCCGAGGACCACATCTTTGGATTGGTCCTTTTCAACGATTGGTCGGCCCGTGACATCCAAAAATGGGAATACGTTCCCCTGGGGCCGTTCCTAGCCAAGAACTTTGCCTCCTCCATCTCCCCTTGGGTGGTCACCCTGGAAGCCCTGGAACCCTGCCGGTGCCCGGGTCCCGTCCAAGACCCCGAGGTACTGCCCTACCTCCAATGCACCGGGAACAGCAATTTCGACATCCAACTCGAGGTGGGAATCAGCCCTGAGGGCAGTACCGAAAGCACCGTCTGCCACAGCAATTTCAAACATATGTACTGGAACATGCGCCAGCAATTGGCCCACCATACCGGCAACGGATGCAACATCAGGGTGGGCGACCTTTTGGCCTCCGGTACCATTTCCGGGAAGGAGGAAGGTTCCTTCGGTTCCATGCTGGAATTGGCCTGGATGGGGACCAAACCCTTGAAGATGAAGGACGGCAGCCAGCGGAAGTTCATCCATGACGGGGACCTTGTCACCCTAAGGGGCCATGCCCAAAAAGACGATATCCGGGTCGGTTTCGGGGAAGTGGCCACCCGGATATTGCCCGCAACCTGATTTCCCTTTAAAAACCATTTAAACATCCATTCAAAAATGATCGAAACCCTAGATCCAACCCAGGTCAGCCAAAGGGAGCTGCACAGCGTCATCCTGAGCGCCGTGGCACCAAGGCCCATCTGCTTTGCCTCCACGGTGGACAAAGACGGAAGGGTGAACCTGAGCCCTTTCAGCTTTTTCAATATTTTTAGTACGGACCCCCCGATCATGATATTTTCCCCTGCGAGAAGCGGAAGGGACAACAGCCTGAAACACACCCATGAGAATGTACTCGAGGTACCGGAGGTGGTCATAAACGCGGTCAATTATCCCATGGTGGAACAGATGTCCCTGACCAGTACCCGTTATGAAAAAGGGGTGAACGAATTTGAAAAGGCCGGCTTCACCCAGGTCCCCAGCCATCGGGTACGCCCCCCAAGGGTAGCGGAATCCCCGGTGTCCATCGAGTGCACTGTGGACAAGGTGATGGAACTCTCAAAACGTCCGGGGGCCGGCAACCTGATCTTTGCCAAGGTGGAACTGGTCCATGTCAATACCGATTATTTCACCAATGGGGTGCTGGACACGGAAAAACTGGATCTTGTCGGCCGCATGGGGGAAAACTGGTACATCCGGGCCATACGGGAATCCCTGTTCGAGATCCCAAAGCCCTTGGGAGGCCGGGGAATGGGGGTGGATGCGCTGCCCAAGGGCATTCGACAGAGCAGGATCCTTACCGGGAACAACCTGGGGCGTCTGGGCAACTTGGAGACCCTCCCCACCGCCGCAGAGGTCGAGAAGATCGTCAGGGAGCAGGGAATCGGGGAGCTCACTGGGGAGCAGCTCCACCTGGAGGCCCAACGCATCCTGGAAGAAGGTGACGTCCATAGGGCCATGGCCTATTTACTCTATGCCGAAAGCCTATAGGAACCCATGAAGAAAAATATCGAATCCATATTCAAGGCCCATCTACAGCCCAAGGAAATCTACAAGGGAGGGAGCAATCGGCCGCTGTCGGACAAAAAAATCCACAAGCTGTCCTCCAATGAAAACCCTTTGGGCCCCTCCCCAAAGGCCGTGGAAGCCATAAAAGCCTGCCTGGATCGGATCGACAGCTATCCGGACCAGACCGATATCAGGCTCCGAGAGGCCCTGTCCCGTGATTTTGGGGGTGCCCTGGACCCAGATCGGTTCATCACGGGCAACAGCGGTTCCGAAATCCTGGACCTCTTGATCCGTGCCTTCCTGAACGAAGGGGACCAGATCATCATGTCCAACCCCTGCTTCCTCCCCTATGCCGTCTTTTCGAGATGGTACGGGGGGCAGCCCGTGGATGTTCCCCTGAAGGGCCCGGATTTCGAACTGGACGTGGATGGGATCTTGGGGGCCATCACCGATCGGACCAAGATCATCTTTCTCTGCAGTCCCAACAACCCCAGCGGGACCTATATTCCCAAAGCCGTTCTGGACCGCTTTATGGAGGCCGTCCCCGGGAACATCCTGATCGTATTTGACGAAGTGTACCGCCACTTTGCCACGGCAAGGGACTATGTCAACGCCCTGCCCTATGTGGAACAGGGTTGCAATGTATTGGGACTGAACAGCTTTTCCAAGACCTACGGCCTGGCGGGACAGCGTATTGGCTACGCCTACACCACCCCCGAGATCGCCCGTTACCTTCGATTGATCCACAAACCCTTTCTGTTGCCCCAGACCTCCATCGAGGCGGGCATTGCGGCCCTGGGCGATACCGAATTCGTACAACGCACCGTGGACACCGTCTTGCACGGCCGGGAATACCTCACCAAGGAATTCACCGCCCTGGACATTCCCTATTGGCCCAGTCAGGCCAACTTCCTGATGATCGACCCTCCCCTACCCGAATTGGAATTCGCGGATCGTTTGATGGAGGAGGGAATCATGGTCCGAGGGGTCTCCCAGTTCGGGGCCCCGGGAAAGGTCAGGATCTCCATAGGGGATTCCCGGGCCAATACCGATTTGGTCAGGGCCTTGAAAAAAATCAGGTCCGAACAGCGGATCAAAGGATGAACCTGTAAGTCGCCTTCAACAAAAAGATGTTCTGTGGCTTCTGTCCAAAGATGTTGTCTCCCAGACCGGGGAGCAGTCCTTGGGCAGGGTCTCCATTTCTGGAAACATCCTGGGACCAGACCAGAAAGATTTCCGAACCGGGCACGTATTCCCAACGGATCACCAGATTGGAACGAAACTGTACCGTGGAG
>CALDPL010000229.1 GCA_937911965.1 uncultured Allomuricauda sp.
ATCACCTATATCCCGGCCCTCAGCCTCTGGCTGCCAAGATTGTTCGGACTGTGATATGAGGTTAGCGGATTAAAAACCGGGGCATTTTTTCCATGCCCCGGTCCATTGCTTTGAAAGGGTGGCCCTAAACCCAACAATCGGCTCAACGACGCCGTTTTCCGATTTCATAACTGATGATCCTGATGCCCCTAATGGTTGCAAAGCAGAGTTTTTCCCTATGAAGGATCCATCCCCCCAGGGCACCCAGGACACTGCCAATGACAATCTCCTTAAAGCGCAGGCCGATCAAAAGATCGGGGGTGTTGATCAAGGGATTGGCCGCCTCCGAAAGGAACACCGCCAATGGCGTGATAAAGATGACCGCCAAGGCATAGTTCCGAACCACCAGGGTCTCCACGATAAGCTGCAGGATAATGACATAGATGCAGAGCATGAGCGTGGAGCTCGACAAGCTCAACAATCCCCAACACAGGCCCAGGCCCACAAAAGTCCCCAAGATCCTGTGAAAGGTCCTTTGCCAGATATGGTATCGGGAGGCCCCTTGCATCACCGCGGCACAGGAAACGGGGATCCAATAGGGATTTATAAGGTCCAGGAAATATCCGATTCCGAGGGACAGGGCCATAAAGCCACCCGTGATGATGGCTTCCCAAAAGTCCACGTACCTGTTCTTTTTCAATATGGATCGGGGCTTGGGCAAAGTATTCAGATCGACCTTTCTCGATTGATACAACAGATGGCCCAAGGCCACCAGACTGGCAAACATCAATCCCTGGCCCAACAGCCCGACCTTGGCCGGTATCCCCGCTAGGTCAAAGGGCTGACAAATGGAGAGGGCGGCGATGAAGATAAAAAAGAAGCTTCTGGGCGGTGCCGTTTTGTAGTACAGGATAATCCAATGGACGGCAGTGGAAAAAAGGCCAAAGGCAATGACGGCCGAAATCCGGCCAAAACTAAAGACCTGCCCAATGGTAAAGGCCACCATAAAACCAAAGGAACTGATCATCAAGGTGGTGATCCTATTGGTCAGACTGCCCCTGGAAGGCAGGTAGAGAATGACCATTCCACTCAATGAAGCAATTATGGCAGAGGCCAGATTGTCGAATTATAGACCGAGCAATAAAGGGGTCCCGACACATAGGGCGGTCATCAGGGGTACCTGCCATTGCCGGTCCGATTCCCGGAACACCATTAAATTGCGCAACTCCCCAAGAATTTTGTTCATGGCTCCCATGTTCCTTTCAGAATTTAAAATTATTGCCCGGCGAATTTCTGGGCTGTCCTTTCTCTGCCCATCGAAGGGGACAGGACCACAAAGCCAGTACCCGGAAGATACGAAGGCGGTTCAACCGTCTATGCGTCAATATCGGAAACCTGACCGGGATTTTCCAGCATCAGTACCTTGTCTATACGTACCCCATCCATATCGATCACTTCAAAGCTGAAAAAGGGAGATTCCACGACATCCCCTTCCTGGGGCATGGCCTTGAGACGATCTATCATAAAACCTGAGATCGTGGAATAATCCCCAATCCGATCCCCGATGACAGGAATTGAAAAATATTGATCGAGTTCCCAAATGGGGGTCTTCCCATCGACCAAATAACCCCCTTCTCCCCTGGGAACGATATGCTGCTGTGTTTCATCGTCATCGGGAAGATCTCCCATGATGGCCTCCATCAGGTCGTGCAGGGTAATGATCCCCCGGACACTCCCAAACTCATCCACCACCACACCGATATACTGCTTTTTTTCCTTGAACAGATTCAGGATCTTGAAGGCCGGGCTATGCTGGTTTATCAGAATGGGGGTGCCCATGATCCGATCCACGGAAAAACCGGGTTCGTTGTAATTTTCCAAAAGATCCTTGATGCTGACGATTCCCCTTAATTTATCCAGGCTCCCATCCCCTACCAAAAACTTCGAATGTACACTCTCCTTGACCCGGTCCAGGATTTCTTCCTTGGACCAATGGTAATCGATCCATTCCACTTCGGAACTGTGGACCATAAGGGATTTGGCCGTCTGATCGGTAAATGAGATCAGGTTTTGCATGGCCTGGCTCTCCTCGGATTCCAACACCCCTTGTTTTCCGGCCACCTTCAATATGAAGCGGAGCTCATCCTCGTTCACCCGATCCTCGTCGTTTTCCTTGATATTGAATACCTTCAAAATCAATTTGGTGGAAAAGGACAACAACCTCACAAAGGGAAAAACGATCTTGGTAAAGACGTTCACCACGGGAACACATAGAAATGCGATCTTTTCCGAATTGTTCATGGCAATCGTCTTGGGCACCAATTCCCCAAGGACGATCGTAAAATAGGTGATCCCCCCGATAACAAGAATCATGGAAACGGGTTCCACATACCCCCCCAGAAATGGAAAACGCGACAAGATGCCTATCAAATCATCGGTCAGGGTGGCACCCCCATAGGCCCCGGAAACGATTCCGATCAGGGTAATGCCCACCTGCACCGAAGAAAGGAAATTTTCGGGATTTTCCAGCAATTTGAGGACCAATTGGGCATTGGCGCTCCCTTGGTCCGCCTTGCTTTGGATCCTGCTTTTGTTGACAGAGACCAGGGCAATTTCGGAAAGCGCAAAAAATCCGTTCAACAAGGTAAGAACAAATATTACGAGGAGCTCCAAGTGTATAGTTTTTCCAAAATTAAGAAAGTAATCGATCCCATGGTTTCTGGAAAATTCAAGTTCGGGGAACCGAAAGCCCCCTGTCCCCTGAACGCATTCCCGCAAGAGGGCAAAAAGCCCTTGGGGCTAGGCTTTTTTGTTCATGCGTGCTTTGACAAATTCCACAACGATCGGTACCAAGGAGACGCCAATGATGAAAAAGACGACCAAACTGAAGTTGTTCTTCACAAAGGGCAGGTTTCCAAAAAGGTATCCCGCGGCGATGAACAGGCTGGTCCAGATGAAGCCCCCCAAGACATTGTAAAAGAAAAATCGGGAATACTCCATTTTGCCGGCACCGGCCACAAAGGGGGCATAGGTGCGTACAATGGGAACAAATCGGGCGACCACAATGGTCTTCCCCCCATATTTGGCAAAAAAGGCCTGGGTCTTTTCCAAATAGCCCATCTTAAAAAACTTTGCGTCCTCCGTAAATATTTTCAAGCCCACATAAGAGCCTACCGTATAATTCACGAAATCCCCCAGTACCGCGGCAATAAAGAGCAGGGCAAAGAGGATAAAAGGATCCAGGGCCCCGGTGGCACAAATGGCGCCTGCCGCGAACAAGAGGGAATCCCCCGGCAGAAAAGGGGTGA
>CALDPL010000230.1 GCA_937911965.1 uncultured Allomuricauda sp.
GCCCGGTCCAATTGCGGGCCGTCCCTATATTGGAGACCCCGGCAATTCCCGTGAGTTTCTTTTTTTCCAGGCTGCCGTCCACGATCTTGGCCACCGTGGAGCCCGGGCCCTTTATATGGGTATCCGCATCCAAAACCTCCTCAAAGAGTTTGGGCAAATAGACCAGGTGGGTGGCGAAGCCAAGGTATTCCTTGGTGATTTGGAACTCCATCATCAAAGGGGTCTTGGGCATGGCCCCGAACATGGGGTGAAAGGGTTCCCTGGGCTGAAAGTCAATGGGACCGTTCTTGACCTGGATCATGACATTGTCCCGATATTTTCCATCATCCGGCACGAATTCGTTATAGGCCTGCTTGGCACGGTCCGTGGTGTCGTGCTCGGAATACACAAAGGCACGCCAGATCACCACCCCGCCATGGGGGGCCAGGGCATCGGCCAAAAGATTGGCCCCTTGCAGATGGCTGCGTCCATAGTTCTGTGGGCCGGGTTGTCCCTCTGAATTGGCCTTGACCAAAAAACCGCCAAAATCGGGGATGGCGGCATAGATCTCATCTGCCTTGTCCTTCCACCATTGGATGACCCCGGGATCCAAAGGGTCCGCGGTCTCCAGCCCCCCGATTTCAATGGGGGCCGAAAAACGGGCCGTGAGGTAGACCTTCAGGCCATAGGGTCTGAACAGGTCGGCCAGGACCTTTACTTTTTCCAAATAGTGGGGAGTGAGGATCAGCGCATTGGCATTGACACTGGTCAGGGCCGTTCCGTTGATGCCCACCGAGGCGTTCGCCCGGGCGTATTCGATATAGCGCGAATCGATATAGTCGGGCAGGGTATGCCAGTTCCAGATGGAAAAGCCCGAATACCCCCGTTCGATGGTCCGGTCCAGGTTGTCCCAGTGGTTCAACATCCGAATGTCCGTCTTTGGGATTTCGACCAGGTCGAGTCGCTTCAGGCTTTTATGCGTCTGCAGCAACCTCAAAAAATGGTAACTGCCATAGAGCAGGCCGATTTCCTCCCGGGCACTGAGAATCAAATGTGAAGTTCCGTTGAGCTCGACTTCCTTTATGAGATACCCCTCTTTTCCCAATCCCTGTGCATCGACCTGCCCTTGAAGCTTTGGAGGCAATTTATCATAAAGGGATACCACCAGGCTCGATTCCTTGCCGTCAAAGACCTTGAACCTGGGTTTCCGATCCAAAAGGGCCTCCAGGCCAAGGCCGAGTTCCTTCCCGATCATTTCCAGGGTGGGGGAAGTGCCCTGCAGGTGGACGATATGTATCCGATCTCTGTAATCCTGCAACAGGGCCGGGTCTGAAACCTTTCTGTACTCCAACCATAGGCCATGGCCATCCGACATGGGATACAGGACCGAGCCCGCCAAGAATAAGGCGATGAGCATGCCGATGATCTTCAACTTGGGGATATGTTCCATAATATAGGGGTTGGCATCAAAATCCATTGGAAATAAATCAACCAATTGCGTACAGTAAATTAAGCAAATAATTCGCAAATTGACAAAATGTTTCATGCAATCGATTGCGAATATAAATATTTTTACGAAATTTGGTTTAATCTTATCAAAATTAATTCTTTGACCGACAAACTATGAACTTCATGAAAACCTTTGCCTTTCTTTGCTCGATCCTGTTCCTGCTCATCGGTTGCGGGGAAGGAGCCCCAGGGGGAACAAACGCTTCCAAAGAGCTCCCGAAGCAAAACCCTGAATTCGATTTTCCCTTTTACGACAGCTCCCTTTCCCTGGATGAGCGGGTCGCCGATCTGATCTCACGGCTGAGCCTAGAGGAAAAAGCGGACCAGATGATGCACAACACCTCGGCGATCGAACGCCTGGGAATTCCTCCCTATGGATGGTGGAACGAAGCCCTGCACGGAGTGGGACGCTCCGGAACGGCCACGGTCTTTCCGCAGGCCATTGGCTTGGGGGCCACCTTTGATGCCGATTTGGCCTTTGAGGTGTCCTCGGCCATTTCCGATGAGGCCCGTGCCATGCACAATGCGGCCAAGGAAAAGGGCTACCATCTGAGGTATAGCGGCCTTACTTTTTGGACCCCCAACATCAATATTTTCAGGGATCCCAGATGGGGACGGGGCCAGGAAACCTATGGGGAAGACCCCTACCTCACCTCCCTTATGGGTGTGTCCTTTGTCAAGGGCCTTCAAGGGGATGACCCCAATTATTTGAAGACCGCCGCCTGCGCCAAACACTATGCCGTGCACAGCGGCCCGGAAAAACTGAGGCATGAATTCAATGCCGAGGCCAGTCCCAAGGACCTGTTCGAAACCTACCTCCCGGCCTTTGAGGCCCTGGTGGAAGCCGATGTGGAAGCGGTGATGTGCGCCTATAACAGTACCAATGGACAGCCCTGCTGCTCCAACAATTATCTGATCGACGAGGTATTACGGGGCCAATGGGGCTTCAAGGGCCACGTGCTCAGTGACTGCTGGGCCATCGTGGACCTGTACACCCCGGCCGACAAGGGAGGCCATGGGACCGTGGCCACCCAGGCGGAGGCCGCTGCCCTGGCCGTTAAAAGTGGCGTCAGCCTGAATTGTGGGAGCACCTATCTCGAAGGGCTGCCCGCCGCCGTGGAACAAGGCCTGGTCAGCGAAGCGGAGATCGACACCCAATTGGCCACGCTTTTGAGAACCCGCTTTAAATTGGGCCTTTTCGACCCCAAGGGGAGCAATCCCTACGATGAGATCCCCGTGGAGGTCATCAACAGCGACGAGCACAGGGCCCTGGCCCGGAAAGTGGCACAAAAGAGCATTGTGATGCTGAAGAACAATGGGGTGCTACCCCTTGCCAACGATCTTTCAAGGTATTTTGTCACCGGCCCCAACGCCGCCAACAACGAGGTGCTGCTGGGCAACTATCACGGGGTCAACCCCAACCTGGTCACCGTCCTTGAGGGCATTGCGGGGGCCATTCATCCGGGCAGCCAGTTGCAGTACCGAATGGGGGCGCTCTTGGATCGGGGAATCATGAACCCGCAGGATTGGGCCTCCCCCACTGCCGGGATCAGCGATGTGACCATTGCCGTTCTGGGCATCTCCAGTCTTTTGGAGGGGGAGGAAGGGGAATCCCTGGCCTCGACAACGGCAGGGGACCGTTTGGACTATAATCTTCCCGCAAACCAGTTGGAATACCTCAGGAAGCTTAGGGAGGCCGCCGGAGATCGGCCCGTCATAGCCGTGATCACAGGCGGCAGTCCCATGGACCTCTCCGAGGTACACGAATTGGCGGATGCCGTGCTTTTGGTCTGGTATCCCGGGGAGGAAGGGGGCAATGCCGTTGCCGACATCCTCTTCGGAAAGGTTTCCCCATCGGGCAGGCTGCCGATCAGTTTTCCAAAATCTCTGGATCAACTGCCCCCTTATGAGGATTATTCCATGAAGGGCAGGACCTATAAATATATGGAAGGGGATCCGCTCTATCCCTTTGGCTTTGGTCTGGGCTATGGCAGTTTTGCCTATGGTGGGATCCAGTTGTCCAAAAAGGAGATCAATAGTGGGGAAGGGGTTTCCCTGAGCATTCAACTGACCAATACCGGGGATGTCCCCGCCGAGGAGGTGGTGCAATTGTACGTCTCCGATGTGGAGGCCTCGGTGCCGGTCCCCCTATCCCAATTGTACGGTATCCAACGGGTCTTTTTGGAGCCCAAGGCCTCCAAGACCCTGAATTTCGAACTGGGACCCGAAGTCTTTCAATTGGTAGATCTCGACGGACAGCGCATCTTTGAACCCGGGGAATTCATAATTTCAGTGGGGGGAAGCAGTCCCGGGCAGCGAAGCCTGGAACTCGGTGCCTCCGAAATGGCAAGCACCGGCCTGGTCCTAAATTGAGTCCATGGCCATGTCCGTACAAAACTTCATACACGAGGATTTCCTCTTGGATACCGACCATGCCCGGGAACTCTACCATTCCCATGCCAAGGACTGTCCGATTCTGGACTACCACAACCACCTGCCCCCACGGGAGCTGGCCGAGGACCGGCGTTTTGAAAACATGAGCCGGCTTTGGATCGAGGGGGACCATTATAAATGGAGGGCCATGAGGGCCCTGGGGATAGGGGAAGGCCATATCAGTGGGGATGCCCCGGACCTTGAAAAGTTCAAAAAATGGGCCGCCACCCTTCCCTATGCCTGGCGGAACCCCTTGTTCCATTGGTCCCAGCTCGAACTCCTCCGTTATTTTGGAATCGATGATCTCTTGGGCCCGGACAATGCGGAACGGATTTATGCCCACTGCAATGAAATGCTCTCCTCTCCTTCCCATTCGGCCCGGGGGCTGATCCAAGGGATGAATGTGGAGGTCCTCTGCACCACGGACGATCCCCTGGACGATCTTTCCGGTCATAGGGAACTTTCAGGTTCCCCCTGGCCGGTACAGGTACTGCCCAGTTTCAGGCCCGATGGAATGATCCATATTGAAAAGCCCGGTTTTGTGGAATATCTGTCCAAACTCTCGGGAATCACGGGAATCCCGATCGTGGATTTTGAATCCCTTTCCGCCGCCATGTCCCAAAGGGTGGACTATTTCCACGAAGCGGGGTGCAGGTTGGCCGACCACGGGCTCTCCCATGCCCATGGGGGCGAATTCAGCCCGGAGCGTGTGAACGCCATTCTCAAGGACCGACTTTCGGGCGGGTCCCCCTCCCCATCGGAGCAACACCTGTACAAATCCGCGGTGCTCTTCCTTTTGGGCAGGCTGTACTCGGCCAAGGATTGGTGCATGCAACTGCATCTGGGACCCATACGAAACACCAATCAAGCCGTGGTGTCCCAACTTGGGATCAATGCCGGGGTGGACAGCATAGGGGATTTTCCCCAGGCCGAACAATTGGCCTCCCTATTGAACCGATTGAACGATAAGGGACACTTGCCCAAGACCGTGCTCTACAATTCCAATCCCCGTGACAATGCGGTCTTTGCCACCATGGCCGGCAATTTCACGGGGGAGGGCATCAAGGGAAAGGTGCAGTTTGGGGCGGCCTGGTGGTTCCTGGACCAGATGGACGGGATTACGGACCAATTGGGCACCCTTTCCAATATGGGCCTGCTCAGCTGTTCGGTGGGCATGATCACGGACAGCCGTAGCTTCCTTTCCTTTTCCAGGCACGAGTACTTCAGAAGGGTGCTCTGCAATCTGTTGGGCCGGGATATCAAAAAGGGACTGTTGCCCTGCGATATGGATTGGATCGGGAAATTGGTCGGGGACATCTGCCATCGAAATGCACGGGAATTCTTTCGCTTCCCAACCAAGGAGCCCGCGCTTCCACTGCGAAGGTGACGGGCCCATCCCAGATCGGTCCTAGACTGTGGGGGCCTTGGTTTTTTTCATGGAGGAATCCCGCTGAATGATTTCAGTGCCCAATACCGTGATCTCGGTGAGATCGGAATCGTAATTATGACCGGAATGGTTCAAAATCCGTCTGGCGGAGATGGCCCCCATCTTGCTGGCCGGATGGGAAACCGTGGAGAGGGAAGGCTGCATGATCGAGGCTATGGGATCGTCGTTGAACCCGATCACGGCCAATTGATCGGGCACTTCCACCCCCATTTTCTTGGCGCACATCACGGCACTGACCGCCGCGGTATCGTTGGCCGAAAATATCCCATCGGGCGGGGCATCCAGCTTGAGCAGTTTTTTGGTTGCCTTGGTCCCTTCCTCAAAACTCAAGGTCTTGAAATGCACAACGAGTTCCTCCAAGATCGGCAGGCCGGAGTCCCTCAAAGCATCCAAATAGCCCTTTTTCCGCTCCTCATAGATGTTGCGGTGCTGTGCCCCGGCAAAGTGTGCGATCCGGGTACATCCCTGTTCGATCAGGTGCTTGGTGGCCGTATAGCCGGCGGTGTAGTTGTCGATCACCACCTTATAGGAATTGAAGTTCTCGGGCACCCGGTCCACAAAGACTATGGGAATCCCCTGTTCCACGAACTTCTGGAAGTGGGCCGTATCCACCGTCTCCATGGACAGGGACACGATCAATCCTGTGATCCTGCTGTCGTAGAGGGCGTTGCAATTGCTCACCTCATTCTCGTATTTGTCATTGGATTGGCTGATCAACACATTGTAGCCTTCCTTTCTGGCCGTTTCCTCGATCCCACTGATCAGGGAGGCCATAAAGGGCCTGTTTATCCTGGAGATCAGCACCCCAATGGTATTGCTTTTGTTGTTCCTCAGCCCCGCGGCCAGGTTGTTGGGCCTATATCCCATTTCCTGGGCCGCATCCTTGATCAGCTTGATGGTTTTCTTGCTGATGCTCTTATGGTTGTTCAAGGCCCTTGAAATCGTCGAAGGCGAATAGTTCAATTCCTTGGCCAGATCGTAAATGGTAACCTCTTTTTTAATTTTCATTCGTCAAAAGTACTGTTATCTTGTTCATTGGCTCTGTGGCACTGCCATGAATTTCAAATTACTAAATATAAGTATAGGTTCCACTTAAGGCCTTTTTTTTCATATAACCCTCGCCGTTCCATAAAGGAAGCCCCCAAATCTTGCCCCAAAGGGCTGAT
Organism: uncultured Allomuricauda sp.; assembly: GCA_937911965.1. Lineage (GTDB taxonomy): Bacteria > Bacteroidota > Bacteroidia > Flavobacteriales > Flavobacteriaceae > Flagellimonas. Next base: position 6,535 of record CALDPL010000230.1, read on the forward strand.
TTATGCGCCCTTTGGAAAAAACAGGAAGGCTGCAATTTGTGAAAATAGTCGGGCTTCCCAAATTATTCCACGAAATAAATTTACGCAATCGATTCCGTTATTTATATTTGAAAACTGGATTAATTTTTAAAATGTACAAATTGAATGTATTGGATAGGGTTTGATATAGGAAGTTCCTCCATTAAGGCCGCCTTGGTACGGGCCGATGACGGCCGTCCCGTGGAAGTGGTGCAGGAGCCTTCCCGGGAGATGCCCATTGACGTTCCCAGGGTAGGTTGGGGGGAGCAGGACCCCGAACTTTGGTGGAAACACCTGTGTACCGCCAGCCGGAAACTGATCCAGGGCAACCAGATCGACCCCAAAGAGATCAAGGGCATTGGGATTTCCTATCAAATGCACGGATTGGTGGTGGTGGATCAAAAGCTCAGGGCCCTGCGACCCTCGATCATCTGGTGCGACAGTCGGGCGGTGGAAACCGGGGAACAACTCTTCCGGGATGCCGGTCGGGACCAATGTGTGGAACGTTTGCTGAATTCCCCCGGGAACTTTACCCTGTCCAAACTGAAATGGGTCAAGGAGAACGAACCCGATATTTATAGGGACATATATAAATTCATGCTGCCCGGGGACTATATTGCCATGAGGCTTTCGGGTCAGTGCGTGACCACCCCTTCCGGCCTTTCCGAGGGAATCCTTTGGGATTTCAAGGAGGACCGGCTTGCGGAATGGTTGCTGGAGCGCTCCGGAATAGATCCCGCCCTGGTATCCGATATCCGTCCCTCCTTCGGGGAACAGGGGGTCGTTTCCCCCAAGGGCAGTGAGGAATCCGGCCTGCCCGTGGGCATTCCCATCATGTACCGTGCCGGGGACCAGCCCAACAACGCCCTTTCCCTGGGGGTGATGCAGCCCGGGCAGATTGCCGCCACCGGAGGGACCTCCGGGGTGGTCTATGCCATATCGGGAAAGACAGGCACCACGGAACCCACACGGATCAACAGTTTTGCCCATACCAACCACAGCACTGAAGACCCAAGGATAGGAAAGCTGCTGTGCATCAACGGCACGGGGATACAGTACAGTTGGATCAAGAACGAACTCAGCGGGGACCTTTCCTATGACCGCATGAACCATTTGGCCGAAACCATCGCCGTGGGCAGTGAGGGCCTTAGAATCCTGCCCTTTGGCAACGGGGCGGAACGGATGTTGGAAAACAGCGACAGGGGAAGCCAGATCCTCAGGCTGAACTTCAACCTGCACAAGGCCCCCCACCTCTTTAGGGCGGCCCTGGAGGGAATCGCCTTTTCCTTTGTGTACGGCATGGAAATACTTAAAAAGGAAGGGGTGGAACTGTCCTCGATCAAGGCGGGCAATGACAACCTGTTCCGGGCCGGGATATTTTCAGGGACCATTGCGACCCTGACCCAAACCCATATAGCGCTCGTGGAGACCACCGGGGCCGTGGGCGCGGCCCGGGCAGCTGCGACCGCATTTGGGGACTTCAAGGACATCGACCAGGCGGTGGCCACCGACCGGGTGGAGATGACCCATGTCCCCGATCCTTCTGCTGAACCCTACCGGCAGGCTTATGGGGATTGGAAAAATGAATTGGAAAACTATTTAAAAACTGAACATCACAGACTATGATCACAATTGGAGACAAGGAATTTTTTAAGGGGATCCCGGCGATTCCCTTTGAGGGAAAGGGATCGGACAATCCCCTGGCCTTTAAGTATTACGATGCGGACAAAAAAGTGGGCGGCAAGTCCATGAAGGAACACTTCAAGTTCGCCATTGCCTATTGGCACAGCTTTACGGCAACCGGGGGAGATCCCTTTGGGGCCCCAACCCTGGACCTGCCCTGGCTGAGCTCCACGGATCCCTTGGGGCAGGCCAAGGACAAGATGGATGCCGCCTTTGAATTCATCACCAAGATCGGGGCCCCCTATTTCTGCTTCCACGACTTTGACCTGATCGCCGAGGGCAAGACCCTGGCCGAATCGGAAAAACGCCTGGAGCTGATCACGGACTACGCCCAGGAAAAAATGAAGGCCTCGGGGGTGAAACTCCTCTGGGGGACCGCCAATTGCTTCAGCAACCCCAGGTATATGAACGGTGCGGCCACCAATCCGGATTTTGATGTGGTCGCCTTTGCGGGGGCCCAAGTCAGGAATGCCTTGGATGCCACCATCAAACTGGGCGGGGAAAACTACGTCTTCTGGGGCGGTCGTGAGGGCTATATGTCCCTGTTGAACACGGATATGGGCCGGGAACTGGACCATATGGCCCGTTTTCTGCACATGGCCAGGGACTATGCCCGCAAACAGGGCTTTAAGGGCAGCTTTTTCATAGAGCCCAAGCCCATGGAACCCTCCAAGCACCAATACGATTTTGACTCGGCCACGGTACTGGGCTTTTTGACCAAATACGATCTGTTGGATGATTTCAAGCTCAATATAGAGGTGAATCATGCCACTTTGGCCCAACACACCTTTGAGCATGAATTGCAGGTGGCCGCGGACAACGGCCTATTGGGCAGTATCGATGCCAATCGCGGGGATTACCAGAACGGCTGGGACACCGATCAATTTCCGGTGGATGTCTACGAACTGACCCAGGCCATGTTGATCATCCTCCAGGCCGGCCTTCTTCTCACCGGAACCGCTGGGGCCCTTGGGGCCGGCGGCTTCCAGGGCGGGGGCATCAACTTTGATGCCAAGATCAGAAGGAACTCCACGGACCCGGAAGACCTCTTCCTTGCCCATATCGGGGGGATGGATGTTTTTTCACGAGCATTGTTGGCCGCCCATGATATTTTGGAAAATTCCGATTATATTAGCAGGCGTTCAGCCCGATATGCTTCCTTTGATTCCGGCAGTGGAAAGGCCTTTGAAGAGGGAAAACTTTCCTTGGAAGACCTTCACTCCCATGCCCTAAGCAATCAGGACATCAAAAAACGGAGCGGCAAACAGGAACTGTTCGAGAATATCATCAACCAGTATATCTAAGAAGCAAGAACGACGATAAAACCCTATAACTAAACCAAACCCGATATGGAATCAGTATTGCAGACCCCGGACTGGATTGTCCTTGGCGCTTATATTTTGGTCCTCATTGCCGTGGCCCTCTGGGTGGTGGCCAAGAAGAACAAGGACACCGAGGATTATTTTTTGGCGGGCCGAAATATGGGATGGTTCGTGATCGGGGCCTCCATCTTTGCATCAAACATCGGATCGGAGCATGTGGTCGGCCTGGCGGGGACCGGCGGGGAACGGGATCACGC
>CALDPL010000231.1 GCA_937911965.1 uncultured Allomuricauda sp.
CAATTCATTGCTTCCGGAAAGAACGGCAAGTTATGAGGCCGGGTTGGAAGCTTCCTTCTTTCAGAGGAGGCTGTCCATGGACTTTTCGTATTACCACACCAAGACCAGCAATCAGATCATGCCGGTAGCCGTATCCAGGGCCACGGGCTACTCCGCCAAATTTGTCAATTCCGGGGAAATTGAAAATAATGGAATCGAGATCCAATTTTCGGGTATGCCCATTAGGAAGGACGATTTCATCTGGGAAGTGACCATGAACTGGTCCAGGAACAGGAATAAGGTGCTTTCCCTTTATGAAGGGGTCGACAACCTGCAATTGGCAGCCTTCAACCCGGTTACCTTGAACGCGACGGTGGGAGAGCCCTATGGAACGATCAAGGGGACGGATTTCATATATCTCAATGGAAAGCGCGTCATAAATCAGACCACGGGCGAATATGAGAAAACGACCTCTTCCAACCATACCATTGGAAACATAAATGCAGATTGGAATGCGGGACTGACCAACAGTTTCCAATATAAAAACATCAATTTCAGTTTTCTGATCGATGTGCGCAAAGGAGGCCAATTCTGGTCCGACGATACCCAGGGCGCCTACAGGTCCGGTCTGATCACCGAGACCACGGGCACCAATCATTTGGGGAATCCCGTACGGGACCCACTCTCCCAGGGAGGTGGCATCATTTTAAATGGGGTGGCCCCCGATGGCAGTCCCAATGGGGTGCTGACAAGAATGGACAACCAAAACCATGCCTTGGGCAGTGTTGCCCCAAATGCCTTTCATATTTATGATGCCTCCTTTGTGAAATTACGGGAAGCGGCACTTTCCTATTTGTTGCCCGGGGCTACCCTTGGCATTGATGAAATTAAAAACATTGAATTTTCCCTGGTAGGCTCCAATCTTTGGATCATCCATAAAAATTCCCCCTATTCCGATCCCGAAGCCGGTTTGAGTTCCGGGAACATCCAGGGATATCAAAGTGGTATTCTGCCCACTACCAGAAATATTGGTTTCAGAATCAACTTCCAATTTTAAAATCATTGCCATGAAGAAATACATTGCCCTATTCGTTCTCCTTATATTTTCAGGTTCCTGTTCCAATAGTTTGGAGGACCTGAACGTGAACACGAAGGATGCCACCACGGCGGCAGCCGAGACTTTTTTGAACAATGCGACGAAAAACGTCTTTGACATTATGAGCACCATTTTTCCCGGTGCCAATACCCAACCGGACTATCAGAACGTCTTTCGGTTTTTTTCCCAACAACTCACCCAGGTAACCTATATCGAGGAATCCAACTATTATATAGTGGAAAGCCAAGTTTCGGGAAGTCTATGGGACTTGATGTACCGGGATGTTTTAAGGGACCTGGACGAGAGCGCAAGAGTGGTCTCCCTGGAGGAAGTGACCTTGCCCCAGGATATCCTTCGAAAGGAAAACCGAATGGCGGTGGTGGAAACCATGACAGTACTTACGTTTTCCATTTTGGTGGAAACTTTCGGGGACGTGCCCTATTCCGCCTCCTTGGATCCCGACAATGTCACCCCGCAATTCGACGACCAGCAGACCATTTATTATGACCTGATCGATCGTCTGTCCCGGGCCATTGAAAGTATGGATGTATCGGCCCCAGGTTTTGAACGTGATATCGTGTATGGGGGCAATATGGACCGTTGGAAGAAATTTGCCAATTCACTCAAGCTCAAAATGGGCCTGAGAATCATGGATGTAAACCCCGGTTTGGGGTCCACAACGGTGACCGAGGCCGTTCAATCGGGGGTGTTTGCCTCAAATGATGACAATTTTGAACTGGAGTATTTGAATACCACCCCCAACACAAACCCACTTTGGGTGGCCTTGGTACAAAGTGGAAGGCAGTACTATGTGGCCGCCGAGCCCTTTGTCGATACCATGAATGACTTGGGCGATCCCCGAAGGGAGGCCTTCTTTCAAACGGTAGGTGGAGATTATATAGGAGGGGTCTATGGCCAAGTCCAGCCCTACTCAAGTTATTCCCCCATGGGAACTCGATTTTTTGAGCCCGACCTTCCGGGCATCATCATGGATTATGCCTATGTGGAATTCCTTTGGCAGAAGCAGCCGAACGTTCCCTGATAAGTACTCCCGCACAGGGGCATTACGACCCGGGAATCCGCGCTTCCTTTGAGTATTATGGAGTGGCGGGGGTCGACGATTATTTGGCCCAGGCCAGTGTGGACTATACCACGGCCCCAGGGGACTGGAAAGAAAAAATCGGAATTCAAAAATGGATTTCCCTATACAATCAAGGGTTTGAAGCATGGACCGAATACAGGCGCCTTGGTTATCCCATATTGACGGCCCCGGCAAATGCATACATCAATGAGGTGCCGGTAAGGTTGACCTATCCCATCAGTGAACAGACCCTGAACCAGGCAAATTATACGGCAGCTTCTTCAGCCATTGGAGGGGACCTTTTGACCACACACTTGTTCTGGGATGCCAACTAAGAGCAACCTAAAATCTAAAAACCAAATCGAATGAAAAAATCATCTTTGGGAAACGTAATTATAGGATTGTTCCTAAGCTTGGGTTTTGCCCTACAGGCACAAGAGGTACTCAAGGCCCCGGATCGGGTCCGAGGGGAGGGCCCCTGGAACCAATTGATCATCCGTGGGGTGACCCTGATCGATGGGACCCTTTCCCCGCCCTTGGGGCCCATTGACATCGTGGTGGAGCAAAATCGGATCAAATCCATTCATCTGGTCGGTGCCCTGGGCAGTTCCGCCTATTCGGGAGAAGCGGCCGTTCTGAAACCTGGGGGAAAGGAACTCGATGCCAGGGGCATGTATCTTATGCCGGGATTTGTGGACACCCATTTCCATATTGGTGGAAAGAAAACCGGAAATGCGGAGTATGTATTCAAATTGGCCTTGGCCCATGGGGTGACCACGGTACGGGATCCAGGTTCGGGAAACGGCCTGGATTGGGTTTTGGACCAGAAGGAGCGTAGCCGGCTCAATGAGATCACGGCACCACGGATCAAAGCCTACCAACGTTTTGGGAACGATGGTTCCAAAATTGACATCCCAACCACGGCCCAGGAGGCCCGGGAATGGATTCGAAAAACCGCTAAGCAAGGGGCAGATGGAATCAAGGATGCCGGTTTTGAACCCGAAGTGATTTCGGCAGCCATAGATGAGGCCAATAAACTGGGGCTGGGGACCATGACCCACCACCGACAGACCATGGTGGGCAATTGGAACGTGCTCCACAGTGCCCGGGCCGGTTCAAAGGGAATGGAACATTGGTACGGCCTGCCCGAGGCCCTGTTCACCGATAGAAGGGTGCAGGACTATTCCCGGGGCTACAATTATCAGGACGAACACGATCGTTTTGGGGAGGCAGGGGAACTCTGGGCACAAGCGGCCCCTCCCTTTTCCGAGAAATGGAACGCTGT
>CALDPL010000232.1 GCA_937911965.1 uncultured Allomuricauda sp.
AGGTTCCGATTTGTCGGAATACTAAAGTGATCGTTATCGGCATGTGTTATCAATACCGCATCCAATTGGGGAACATCTTTTGAGGCAATGGGAAAATCAATCGGTAAGGGCATATCAAAATCATCCAACAATGGATCAATCATAAAAGTTGTGCCCCTGCTATTGACGAAGAATCCTGCCATACCCAACCATCGCAGAGTTGTTTTATCCGATGGTGCAAAAGCCTCTGCACCAAAGGGTCGGGCTGATACTGTTGAATTATGTCCTCCAAAATCACTTCGGCTGCCTCAGCTTGCATATACAATGCACATTCTGCCATTACCACCCTGGCGTTTTTTATACAGTATGGACATGACTGTATAGAATTGCGCGTTGTTTCACTCAGGTAATTATCAAGCATTAGATAAGCAGAGCTGTATAAGTTTTGCCTATACAAGCGCACGCCTTTTTCATAAAGATTATGGTCGTAACTGAGCTGCGCATCATTTTGACTGTGAATTAAAGTTGACTGTAATGGACACAAAAAAATGACAGCCATTAGACCAAAGCGACCCAGGAGCAATCTCAATTCATCAAACAGCAAGTGCTTCATCAACATCCATGTTAGTTGTTACTCAAATGGCTGTAATTAATTGAATGTGGTTAGGAGAATGCGTTGAACACTTTTTTAATTATGATACAACTCTCATGCATTTCTGATTGAGTGATGGTAAGTGGTGGTGCGAATCTGATGATGTTTCCATGTGTCGGTTTTGCTAATAAGCCCGCATCGCGTAATGAAAGGCAAATATTCCATGCCGTTTTACTTTCCGGTGTATCATTGACTTCAATTGCATTCAATAATCCCTTGCCTCTAACTGTTTTTATAAGGTCCGTATTTTGAGCCAGTTCATTCATTTGATCCCGAAATATTTGACCCATTTCGGTTGCATTGGCGGCCAGATTTTCATTTTTCACAACATCCAACGCGGCCATTCCCACTCGGCATGCCACTGGATTTCCACCAAAAGTAGATCCGTGCTCACCTGGTTTGATGCAAAGCATAACTTCATTTGACGATAAGACTGCGGAAACAGGGAAAAACCCACCACTTAATGCTTTCCCAAGAATTAGCACATCTGGTTTGACATTTTCATGCTCACAACAAATGGTTTTGCCTGTCCTTGCAATTCCGGTCTGAACTTCATCAGCGATGAATAGCACATTATTTGCCTTGCACAGTTCATAAGCGCCGGAAAGGTAACCTTCATCTGGAACGATAACACCTGCCTCACCCTGTATTGGTTCTACAATGAAGGCTGCCACATTACTATCTTTTAAAGCTTCATCCAATGCAGGCAGGTCGTTGTACGGAATTAAGTCTATGCCTGGTAAAAAAGGCCCAAATCCCTTTGTGCTACTCGGGTCTGTTGATGCAGATATGACCCCTGTTGTCCTCCCGTGAAAATTTCCTTCAGCAAATATGACCCTCGCCTTGTTTTCTGTAACTCCTTTTACATTGTAAGCCCATTTTCTTGCGAGCTTAATGGCAGTTTCGACACCTTCTACTCCTGTGTTCATCGGAAGCACACGGTCATACCCGAAATATGCTGTTATGTATTTTTCGAATGGGCCTAATTGATCATTGTAAAAAGCTCTCGATGTCAAGGTTAACTCCGAAGCTTGTTCAATCATCGCCTTTAGTATTTCAGGGTGGCAATGACCTTGATTTACAGCTGAATATGCGGACAAAAAATCATAGTACTTTTTGCCTTCCACATCCCAAAGGTAAACCCCTTCCCCTTTGGACAGGACCACGGGAAGCGGATGGTAATTGTGGGCCCCGTACTTGTTTTCAAGATCGATGGCCCGCTGCGCTGTGTTTGAATTTAAAACAGTCATTTTTAATTGTGTTTAAATTGAAAAAAAATAACCATTCCTGCTCTACCTTTATTCTTTCGGGGACCCGAAAAAGCAGCGTGGGAGAGAAATCATCCCTTGGAGGTTGCGCAAATTACAAAATATTCGATGATCTTTTTGGTCCCGTTGCCTTTTTGGGGCCGGGACCAAAAAGTTTGGCCCCGATTTAAGATGCCCACTCCCGACAAATTGTAAAAAGAAGCTATTTTTGTCCCCATGCGGAGAAAGAGTGCAAGACAGAGGTTCGAGAAGGTCGAGGTCATCGATGCGGGCGCCAAGGGCAAGGCCGTTGCAAAGGCACCCGATGGACGGGTGATCTTTCTTTCCAATGCAGTGCCGGGGGATGTGGTGGATGTCTTGACCACCAAGAAGAGAAGCGCCTATTTCGAAGGCGTGGCCACACATTTCCACAGCCTGTCCGACAGGAGAACGGAACCGAAATGCCAACATTTTGGGGTCTGCGGGGGCTGTAAATGGCAGCATATGGAATACAGGCACCAACTGTTCTACAAACAAAGGGAGGTCGAGAACAACCTCAGGCGCATCGGAGGGTTGGACCTTCCAAAGGTCTCCCCGATCCTCGGAAGTGAAAACGAGTATTTCTACAGGAACAAAATGGAATTTTCCTTCTCGGACAGCCGCTGGCTCAACCAGGAGGAGATAGAATCCGGTGTGGACATCGGGGACCGAAATGCCCTGGGGTTCCATATTCCCGGGATGTGGGACAAGATCCTGGACATTGAAAAATGTCATCTACAACAGGATCCCTCCAATGCCCTGCGCTTGGAGGTAAAACGTTTTGCCGTGGAGCACGGGCTGGATTTCTACAATCCAAAGAGGCAGGAGGGGCTTTTACGGACCTTGATGATCCGGACCTCCTCCACAGGGGAAATCATGGTTCTCATCCAATTTTTAAAGGAAGATGTCGAGAAACGCGAGGCTTTGCTGGGGCATTTGCGGGATAAATTTCCAGAGATCGATTCGCTGCTCTATGTGATCAACCCCAAAGCCAACGATACGATCTACGACCAGGAGGTCATCTGCTTTTCGGGCAGGGACCATATCTTTGAAGAAATGGGGGAACTCCGTTTTAAGATCAATGCAAAATCCTTTTATCAGACCAATTCGAGACAGGCCCATCTGCTCTATCGAACGGTCCGGGATTTTGCGGACCTCCAAGGTGGGGAACTCGCCTTTGACCTGTACACGGGTACCGGGACCATTGCCCAGTTCATTGCCTCCAAGGCCAAAAAGGTGGTCGGCATTGAATCCGTGCCGGAGGCCATCGAGGATGCCAGGGCCAATCTGTCGATCAACGGGATCGACAATGTGGAATTTCTTGTTGGGGATATGAAAAATGTGTTCAATGACGCCTTTGTCCAACAGCACGGGAAACCGGACCTGGTGATCACAGACCCCCCAAGGGATGGGATGCACAAGGATGTTGTGGGGCAGTTGCTCGGGCTGGCCCCGGAAAAAATTGTTTACGTGAGCTGCAACAGTGCCACCCAGGCCCGGGACCTGGCCCTGATGAAGGAGATGTACCGGGTGGCCAAAGTCCAACCGGTGGATATGTTTCCCCAGACCCATCACGTCGAAAATGTCGTACTTTTGGAAAAATTGTAAATCAATTTTGAATTTAACCCACAGCCCATTTCAATGAAGAGATTGATTCCCATCCTATTGATCGGCTTTCTGCTTGTTTATGTTTCCTCCTGTGAAAAGGACGATATCTGTGTGGAAGGGGACACCCCGCTATTGGTGCTGGGTTTTTTTGATATAAACGACACCACCGCTTCCAAGAATGTGCCCGCCCTCAGGGTAAAGGAGATTGAATTGGACACCATCATGAACAGCTTTGCCGACCGTACCAATCTGGATTCCATAGGGATTCCCTTAAGGTCAGGGGCCACAAGTACCGGTTTTGTCCTCTACCACAATTCCAGGTCCGAGGCAGAAACCGGGGTGGAGCTCGGGAACGGGGATACCCTTACGATTTCCTATACGGTGCGGGAAGCTTTTATCTCCAGGGCCTGCGGCTTTGTGGCCCATTATGACGAACTGGAGGTGAACCTTTCCGGGGGCGCGGAAAATTGGATACGGGATATTTCCGTGGTCCAACAAACCATAGAAAACTCCAACAACATCCATGTCAAGATATTTTATTAAGCCGTTCATCTGCCTTGCTTTGTTCCCGGTCCTGGGCATGGGACAGGATGGGCCCATCGACCTACAGCCCAAGGATACCATGGAATACAAGGATGAATTCGGACTTCGGGCCGGTATCGATCTGAGCAAATTGGTGCTCAGCTTTGTCGATGAGGATTATACGGGGCTTGAATTGGTGGGGGATTACAGGTTGACCCGTAAGCTGTATCTGGCCGCCGAAATCGGCAACGAAACCAAGACCCAGGATGAAAGCCTGAACAATACGATCCTGTACGATTTCAAGACTTCGGGCAGCTATATAAAGGCCGGGGTGGATCTGAACACTTACGAAAACTGGTTCGGGATGAACAATGCAATAACCCTGGGGGGACGAATTGCCGTATCCAGTTTCAAGCAGACCCTGAACTATTACAGCCTCTACAACAGCAACCACCTTTACCAACCCGATTTTATTGTAGGTGCCCAACCCGGGCAGGAATTCAGTGGCCTGAGTGCCGCATGGCTGGAATTGGTCGTTGGGCTGAAGGTGGAACTCATTGCCAATATCTATTTGGGGATGAGTGCGCGCATGGGCTTTTTGGTCTCCAATAAGGAGGATGCACTTTTTCCCAACCTCTGGATTCCTGGGTTCAACAAGGTGACCGCTGGGAGTAATTTTGGAGTGGGCTACAACTACTCCATCACCTATTTCCTTCCCCTGTACAAAAAGTCAAAAAACAAAAAGGAACCAGAGCCTGAAGCCGATCCTGAACAACAATAGGACATGGAACAAAACAATGCCCTGATCAATTATGTGGAGTTCAAGGCACATGATCTCAGTTTGATCAAGGCCTTTTACAGCTCGACATTCGGTTGGACCTTTACCGACTACGGGGCCGATTATATCGCATTTTCCGACAGTGGGCTCGAGGGTGGGTTCGCAAGGACCGATGGAGAAATTGGTCAGGGTGCCCTGGTGGTGCTCTATCATGGGGACCTTGAATTCATTAAGGAAAAGGTTCTCGAGGCCGGGGGGCGTATTGTGAAGGACATCTATTCCTTTCCGGGCGGGAGACGGTTCCATTTTACCGACCCTTCAGGGAATGAACTCGCCGTCTGGTCCGATCTTTAGGTACGGCACAAAAAAAAGGACCCGATATGTTCAAGTCCTTTTTCCTTTGAGTTGGATTGAGTTAGTTGGTTTGCCCCTAAAGGCGTTCCAAAGCTAAACATTTATTGGACTTTTCCAAACTTTTATTTCATGCAGGCCGATCAGAGGGAAGGGTCCTGATCCGAACGTTTCAAGTATTTCGCTTTTTTACTGCCCCGATAGATTTCAAATTTTACCAATCGGGCCTCCAGTTTTCCGTTGTAGACCTTTGTTTTACCGGAGGGCTTCAGCCCCACATGTTTCAAGGCCTCCAGATTGGAAGTGACCAACCAGGCGTCGGTATCCTGGTAGTTTTGTTTGAGGCTGTTCCCAATTTTGGCATAAAATTCATTTTCCTCGATGGCCAAGCGTTCCCCATAGGGGGGATTGAACAGTATATGAAGTCTTTCTGATTCCGGTCGCTCCGATTTGAAAAAGTCCTCGCGTTCCACGGAAATGTACTCCGCTAGATTGGCATGCTCCACATTGTCCTGGGTCTTTCTGACTGCAGAGGGAGCCTTGTCCCGGCCCAGGATCTTGTGATGGAATTCCCTGGTTTTCGCCAGACTGGCATCCACGATTTTTTGGTGGAGCACGGCATCGTAGTCCTTCCAATGCATAAAGGCATAGGATTTCCTATTGATGTTGGCGGGAATGTTGCAGGCGATCATGGCTGCCTCGATAAGCAACGTCCCACTGCCACACATGGGGTCGAAGAAGTCGCTCTGTCCGTCCCATCCACTGAGCAATAGCAGCCCGGCGGCCAGAACCTCGTTGATCGGGGCAATATTGGTCTCGATCCGATATCCCCTTTGGTGCAGGGAATTCCCGGAACCGTCCAGGGAAACCGTGCAGTTGTTCCTCTGGAGATGGATGTTGATCCTGAGGTCGGGGTCCCGGGAATCCACATCGGGGCGCTGCCTGGTCACCACCCTGAATTTATCCACAATGGCATCCTTGGCCTTCAGGGAAACGAACATGGAGTTGTTGAACAGTTCGGTGTTCATGGTCGTATCGATGGCAAAGGTCTTGGAGGTTTCGAAAATATCGGGCCAATCCAAATCGTGGATGTTGCGGTATAGGTCCTTCTCATTATTGATCTTGAAAGTCTTTAAGGGTCTATAGACTTTCAATGCCGTGCGCAGGCATAGATTGGCCTTGTACAAAAAGCCCAGGTCCCCTTCGAAGCTGACGTTTCGGATTCCTTCCTCCACATGCCCGGCTCCCAGATTTCGGAGTTCCCTGGCCAGAAGGGGTTCAAAACCGTAGAGGGTCTTGGCCAACATCTTGAAATTTTCTGCCATCTTCCTTTAAAAACTTTCCGTAAAAATAGGCTATTTTTGTCCCTACATGCCATCCTATGGATTTTCCTTCCCTTTTGGTTTACTTGGCCCCCGTACTGAGCGCTTGGGCTGGATTTGGCTTTGTGTGGTTCAGTAGGCCCAAGGATACCGCGGGTATTGCCCTCTTATTGGCCTTCAGCGGTTCCTTTTTGTTGGCAATCACTTTTTTTGAATTGCTTCCCCAGGTATATCAAGGGCACGATCCAAAAACCATCGCACTTTTTATATTGGGGGGGATCCTGCTACAG
>CALDPL010000233.1 GCA_937911965.1 uncultured Allomuricauda sp.
TGACATCCTGTTCGATCGTGGAGATGTTCGACCGCAGCGCGTCGAGATCCCAGTCGCGCACGTCGACATCGACCTCCAGCGCGCCCCTCCGCAGCTCGCCGTCCACGCGCACCGCCACTTCGGTGAAATCGGGACCCGCGCCTCGGTTCCAGTGGCCGAACTGGACGATTTCGATCGATTCGTCCTCCCGGCCGGTGAAGGTCCGGCCGAACTCGCCGCCGAACCACTGCGCCTGCAACTCCATCTCATCGCGGAACAGCCGGGCGGTCCCGCGCACCACGGGGCGCGCGCTCGACCGAATCCATTGCGAAAACACCTCATACCTCGCGGCGGCGGCGGGAAACGACGCTGACATGCCGACAGCATAACAAACGCTGTTCAAATTACCAGCTTTATCGCATCCGTGAAGGTCAAGCCAAACCGGCGGTCGGCAAATGACGAATTGCCTCCACGGGGTTGACGCGGGGGCACAACCTTGTTTGGTCGATGGGTGAACCCTTTTCCCCGGCTTTTCCTCGCCCCGATGCAGGATGTTTCGGTCCTGCCGCTCTGGCGATGTCTGGAGCGGCGCGGAGGCCCCGATGTCTACGTGACGGGTGCATCGCGATTCCCATCCGGAAAAGGAGATCCTGCGATCCATTCGCGAGCTGGAGACGGACAAGCCCGTCATCGCGCAGATGATCGGGAATGATCCCGCGGATCTCGTGCGCACCACGGAGCGCATCCAGCAGCTCACCCCCTGCGCGGGGATCGACGTCAATCTCGGTTGCCCCGCACCCACCGTCTGCGGAAAGGCGGCCGGCGGAGCTCTCCTGCGCGATCCCGATCGGATCCGTCGCATCGCGCTCGCGCTGCGGCCGGTCGTGCGGGGCCGCTTCACCCTGAAAACCCGGATCGGATTCGAGTCCGCGGCCGAGTTCGCCTCGCTCCTCGATCTTTTTGCCACCCTCCCTCTCGACGGTCTCGCGATCCACGGGCGCACCGTCCGCGAGCGCTACCAATCCGACGTCCACACCGCCGAGATCGCCCGCGCCGTCGCGACACTGCCGTATCCCGTCGTCGCCAACGGCAGCATCGTCTCGGTCGCCAGCGCCCGCGCCATGTGGCGCAAGACCGGCGCGGCGGGCCTGATGATCGGTCGCGGGGCGATCCGGGATCCGTGGCTTTTCGACGGCATTCGCGAGGATTTTGCGGGGCGGGAAGCGCCGCGCCGTCGTCTCCACGAAGTCCTCGCCTACCTGCGCGAACTCACCGGGGAAGTGATTGAGCACGGCCGTTTCGAAAAGGAATCCCAGATCGTCAACCGCATGAAAAAATTCACCAACTACATCGCTTCGGGGATCAGCGGAGGAACCCTCAACCAGGAACTGCGCCGGGCCACGACCCTCGCGGCCTACGAGGAATCCTGCCGCCGCCACCTCGACAACGACGAATGGTTTCCCGCGGAACCCGCCGAGGACGGAACCCTTTTTTGCGGGATCCGCGAACTCGGGACGCCGGACCGGGGGTGCCCGGCCGACGCGATCAGCTGAAGTCGCAGTATCTCCGGTAGGTCGCCAGTCTCTCTTCGAAAGCCGCCGGAGTGAGATCGCGCAGCGAATGGGTGCTGAAACTTTCGCAAGTCACGCTCGCGAGGATGGTGCCGCGGGCGATCGCGCTCTTGAGATCGGCGAAGTCGTAGCTCTTCTTCCCGAGGCTCGCGAGATAACCGGCGAAACCGCCGATGAAGCTGTCGCCCGCGCCGGTCGGGTCGAAGACATCGTGCAGGGGGAAGGCGGGGCACGCGAAGAACCCTTCCTCGCCGAAAAGCATCGCGCCGTGTTCGCCCTTTTTCACGATGACATGCCCGGGCCCCATCTCGCGGAGGCGATGGCCCGCCGCGACGACATTCGAGGTGTCCATCATCAGCTTCGCCTCGCTGTCGTTGAGCACCAGCAGATCGATGCGTTTGAGGAGATCCTCGAGTTCGTGGCGCGACACCTGAATCCAGAGATCCATCGTGTCGGCGATGGTGAAGCCGGGACCGTCGGCGAGCTGGTCGATGACCGAGTGCTGGTTCAGCGGATGGGAATTCGCGAGCAGATTCACCGTGGTGGTCGCCTTTTGCGAATCGGCCACGGCGGGCTGCCAGGATTCGAGCACA
This sequence comes from uncultured Allomuricauda sp., assembly GCA_937911965.1. Taxonomy (GTDB): domain Bacteria; phylum Bacteroidota; class Bacteroidia; order Flavobacteriales; family Flavobacteriaceae; genus Flagellimonas. Next base: position 2,144 of record CALDPL010000233.1, read on the forward strand.
TTGAGCGCGACGGAGAGCGTTTCCCGGTCGTTCATGTCCTCCATGTATTCCCCCTCCCAGCGGAAAGTCTCACCCGCGGAGAATTCTATCCCCTCGAGATTGATGTCCCGTCTCTTGAACACCTCGAGATGTTCTTCAGGGAAATCGTGCCCGACCACTCCGACAATGCCGACGGGAGAAAAAAAGCTCGCGGCGATGGCGGCGTAGGCGGCGGACCCGCCGAGGAGATTCTCCTGCGAGGCTTTTTGCGTTTTGACATTGTCGATGGCGATGGAACCGGATACGAGGACGCTCATAAGATACTGTGGGGGGAAAGAAAAAATGAAATGTTAGGATTCGGGGAGGAGGGACCTCGCGCTGCGGACATAAGCAGCGATATCGGGTGCCTGCAAGATCCCGGATACGATGACGGCGCGTTTTGCCCCCGCGGCGACGAGTTCGGCGAGCGTTTCTTTTTTGATTCCGCCTATGCAGAAAATGGGCAGATCGGGAAACAATCGATGGACCTCGCGGATCGCGGCCGTGCCGATGGGCGCGTAGTCGGGTTTCGTGGGAGTGGCGAAAAGCGGGCCGAAACCGATGCAATCCGTGCGCGGATCCGCCGCCGCGGCCGCCGCTTGGTCGAGACTGTGGGTGGAGCGGCCCACCAGCAGCTCCGGGCCGACGAGAGCCCGCACCTCATCCATGGAGGCGTCGTCCTGTCCCACGTGGACGCCGTCGGCGCCGAGCGAGGCGGCCAGGTCCGCGTGATCGTTGAGAAAAAAAGGAACCCCGGCCTCGCGGCAGATCGGGAGGAGCGCCGCCCCCCACTTTTTGATCTCGTCGGCGGAGTGTCCTTTGGCGCGCAGTTGGATGACGTCGATGCCGCCCTCGATCATCTCCGCGGTGACCCGGACGAGCGAAGTCGGCGCGACGTAGCCCAGATCGACAATGCCGTACAACCTGGCGTGAAATAAAGTGCTTCGGGGCATGGCGGGAAGAGAAGATACAGCGAAAGGGTGGGAATCGACACCAAACACCATCCCCGCGTCCTTGATCAAGCGGGAAAACGGGGTTCAGGGGTTCAGGGGTTCAGGCATTCGGCGCGATGGCGTTTTTGGTTTTCGGATTTAGGTTCTTCCCACAACCCCTGAAAACCTCAATCCCTGAACCCCTGAAAACCTCTCCCCAAACCTCCTCCTACCGAATGCCCGCTGAATGGGAACCCCAGACCGCGGTCTGGCTTTCCTGGCCTTCGGGACATCCCGAGTGCTGGCCCGGAACCCTCGAAAAGGTCGAGGCCGTGTTCGCCGAGCGGATGGCCGAGCACCTGGCCGCCGTCGAGGCCGCGCTCGAAGCGGGGCTGCGGGACGTCGGCGAGAACCGGGTCCAGGAGCTCGAGGCGAAGCTCGCCCGAGCCGCCGTTGGCGATCACCATCTCCCCGTTAGACAGGCGGCGGGCGCCGTGAACCTGGTCGAGCAGATACGCCGGCGGACCCTCCGCCATGCCGATCTCCAGCGCCGGCTGAGCCGCGACGCGCCACGCCTCCCCCTCCTCCCAGGTGCCCCCCGAACTCTCCACGATGCGGATCCCCGCACTATCCCGCACGGTGGCGAGTGAGGCGCCACCGCGGGCATCCCCGCAGGCCGCCAGCAGGAGGGTCAGTAGCAGCGGAAGCACACCGGCGAGGGCTGTCGTTCTGCGATTCATGACGGCACGAGGGTGACGATATGGAGACGGCGAGGCTAGCTACGGGATGCCCCGTAGAAGGATAAGCCTTGCCGCCTGCGGCCGCAACGATTCCGCATCCGCGGCCGCGCCGGCACCGGTTGCGCCCGATCCGGACGCGATCGCCTTCGTCGGCGTGAACGTGGTGCCGATGGACAGCGAACGGGTGCTGGAGGGCCACACGGTGGTGGTGCAGGATGGCCGCATCGCTTCCGTCACCGCCGACGATTCGCAGGTGCCCGAAGGCGCGCGGCGCATCGACGGCGAAGGCCGCTGGCTGATGCCCGGGCTGGCCGAAATGCACGGCCACGTGCCGGGGCCGGACAACCCCGACTACGCCGAAAACGTGCTGTTCCTGTACGTCTCCAACGGCGTCACCACGGTGCGCAACATGGCCGGGCACGCATCGCACCTGGCCCTGCGCGACCGGATCGGGGCGGGCGATCTCATCGGGCCGACCCTGTTCGCCGCCAGCCCGTGGCTGACCCCGGACACCGCGGGCACGCCGGAGGCGGCCAGGCAGGCGGTGCGGGACTACCAGGCGCAGGGCTTCGACCTGCTCAAGCTCGGCACCATCGACGCGGCGTCCTACGCGGCGATGGCCGAGACCGCGCACGGGGTCGGCATGCCCTTCGGCGGCCACATCCCGGCCGAGGTCGGCCTGGTGGGCGCGCTCGACGCGCGGCAGACCTCGATCGACCACTATGACCGCTACGTCGAGTTCCTGGTGCCGGACGGCGCCGACACCGGGGAGCTGGAGCCGGGCTTCTTCGGCAGCGGCTGGGTGCACCTGGTGGACCGCGAGCGCATCCCCGAGGCGATCGAGCGCACCCTGGCGGCCGGCACCTGGAACGTGCCGACGCTGAGCCTGGTCGAACACCTGGCCTCGGACACGCCGGCCGGGGAGATGATCGCCTGGCCGGAAATGCGCTACATGCCGCAGCGGGTGCGCGAGGGCTGGGTGGAGGCCAAGCACCGGTTCCAGGCCCGCGACGATCCCCTCTCGGACAGGCTCATCGGTCTTGGCCGCCGAGTGGGCTATCGCTGCCGATCCCACCCCGGCCTCATTGGAAAAGGCGGCCCTTTGGAATCCGACGACAAGGACCCCGATGATCCCCCCTTTCAGGGCACCGGGATTGAAGGCCCCTTCCCAAATGGCGTGGAAGGCGTCCCCGACGTGACCGAAATTGAAGAAGATAACGGTCATGGCACCGAGGAAATAGGTGACGGCCATAAAGGGCACAACTTTTTCAGTGACCTTGGCAATGCTCTTGATTCCCCCGATGATCACAAATCCGGTCAGGATCGCCAAGGCCAGGCCGAACCAAAATCCCATGCCACTGAGGGCAGGAATTTCAGTCTCCAATACCTTGAAGGCTTGATTGGCCTGGAACATATTGCCCCCTCCAAAGGAGGCTCCAATGGCCAATACGGCGAAGAGTCCCGCCAAGACCTTTCCAAAACCCTTCATCTTCCTTTTCTCCAGACCATAGCGCAGGTAGTTCATCGGTCCCCCGAACACCCGGCCATCGGGCAAAATGTTGCGGTATTTGACCCCCAAGGTACACTCCACGAATTTGGAGGACATGCCCAATAGTCCACAGAGGATCATCCAAAAAGTGGCACCTGCACCTCCCAGGGAAATGGCCACGGCCACCCCTGCGATGTTCCCAAGGCCAACGGTACCGGAAACCGCCGTGGCCAAGGCCTGAAAGTGGGTCACCTGCCCTGGGGCGGTGGGATCGTCAAACTTGCCCTTGGCCAACTCAATGGCATGCCTGAACCCACGTACGTTGATAAAACCCATTCGGAGGGTAAAGAACAGGGCTCCGATCACCAACCAGACCACAATAAAGGGGATGTTCTTGACAATGGGATCTCCATTGGGGTGGGTAAGAACGATCGGGGAATCGTACTCGATCACGGCAAAGTTGTGCGCGCCCCTTTCGATCACATGGGCCATGTTCCCGGAATTGTAGATTACCTTGCCTTCCTCCAATTTGTGCTTCAAATTCCCCGCTGCCGGAGAAAGAACGGTCACCTCCCCATCCCCGCCTCCGGTGATCACCGCAACGGGATCCCCTTCATTGAGGTGTTCCCCATCGGAGGCCAACCACTGCTTGAGGTAATACTTTCCCTGGGTCTCATTGGTCCAGCCTGGAATGCCGACCTGTTGGACATCGGCATAGGCCACGGGGTCGTATATCCCAATGGCGGCAAAAGGGTCCCAAAAAAGAACTGACCCCAGAGCGCTTACCGCCGGGGTCATGAATCCATTGAATATTTCCGTAATCGCTTCCGCCTTTATCTCAAATTCCCGCTCCACCGAATTCCCGGCGGCATCGCTCACTGTGACCGTATAGGGGACTCCCTCCACCAGGCCCTCCGCCCTGTTTGCGGTGAGTGGCGTACTCTGATTGCTCCATTTATAAGTGTAGGGCGGCGTGCCTCCCTCGACCTGGAGTTCAATGGCCCCGTCGTTTATACTGTTGGATCCGTTGAGAGTTTTGCCCGTTACGGTCAAATCCTGGGAAAATCCGACGCCCAAGAAAAATAGGGACAGCAGACTGGGTAGATATTTCATACAATACAATTAGTTGGTTTAGCTTGTAGCGGCGGCAATATCCAAAAAAAAAATAAGCCCATCAAATTTTATGTTATTTTAACGTTGGGGTCCCCGAAATTAATTAAGGGCCACCGGGCCTATCGAAAAGCCCGACCCAAAGGGCCACTCCCCCCTTAAACCCGCCTCAAAGATCGAAAACGGAAGTCCTCTTGGTATAGACCAGGTCCTTGATTCGGAGCCAAAAGGCAATAAAGAGGTAGAGGGCAAATCCAAAGCCCAAGGTCACAAAGATGAGGTAGATGAAACTGGTACGAACCACCCGGGTGCGAATGCCCAGGCGCTCGGCGATCCGCCTGCAGACCTCGAAGCCCCGCTTCTGGAAATAGTATAGGATGTTATAGAAAAACGACATATCGAATTCTCGGTGCTGGATAAGGCCCAGGTCCCCACGGGGACGGACCGTCCCCCTATTGGGCCACATCCCCTTCCCAATCGTTGAAGCCCCCTTCCAGGTTATAGGCATTTTCGATCCCCAGGCTGTTCAAAATGGCGCAGGCCTGTCCACTTCGGTTGCCGGAGCGACAGTACACATAAAAATTCTTGTTCGGGTCCAGTTTTTCGACCTCATCCAAAAATTCCTGTCCCCTATAGATGTCGATATGGATGGATCCGGGTATATAGCCCTCCTCCACTTCCTCCGGGGTCCGCACATCCAATATAAGGGCGTTGTCGTCCCCTTCGAGCTGTTCGGCCCATTCTTCCTGTGATAGGTCTGCCATGGTATTCTTTATTGGTTTGCACAAAATTAAAGATCCGCGACGGAAGTACAGATCTTTGGGCGTTTTATTTTTGGATTTTCACCTATTTGATGCTGCAGCCAATGGCCTTGGTGGTCTCCACTTCGATGGGCCTTCCCCCCAACAGGGCATCCACGGCCTTCTCCACGAATTTCTCCTCCACCTGGGAGGCATCCCGATAATTGTCGTCAATGGCCCCGATATAGCGGACCATGTTCCCCGATCCGGTCTTTTCCAAAAGAAAGACATGGGGGGTACGGCTGGCCCCGTATTGCGGATAGATCTTTTGCCCCTCATCGAGAAGATAGGGAAAGGGAAAGTTCTTTTCAGCGGCACGCTCCCGCATCTTTTCCATGCTTTCCCCGGGCTTGGCCTCGGGACTGTTGGGCTGAATGGCGATGACGGGCACCCCAAAAGGCCGGTATTTTTTATCCAGGGCGATGATCCGGTCCTCATAGGCAATGGCATAGGGACAGGTGTTGCAGGTAAAGATGACCAAAAAGCCCTTGGCGTCCCTGTAATCCGACAGGGAGACCATGGCTCCGTCCACGTTCCGAAGGGAGAAATCCGTGGCCCGGTCCCCGATTTGATATCCCTGCATAGCGGGATCGTCCCCAAGGACATTGATGGCCAACAGCCCTCCCAGGGCCAACATGGTGGCCGAAAGGCAGATGATGATATAGGTTTTCATGGGCATTGTTTTAATTGATGAAAGCTTCGAGCTCGGTTTTTAACTGCTCATAGGTAAAGCCCCGCTCGTGGAAGCTTCGCCTATCCGTGTTGTAGATCAAGGTGGCGGGGATCCCCCCGCCCCAGTCTTCCGATACCTTCGGGATCCATTGGTTTTGTTTGGGGTCGTCCAGGATGACCACCTTGGATTGGATCCCCTTGTTCTCCACATAGGGTTCCAAACGGCTCTTCCACATATTGGGCAGGTCCAGGCTCACCAAGATCACCTCAACCCCGTTTTCCCGTTCCTCGGCATTGATCCGTTCAAAATGCGGCATTTCCTCCAGACAGGGCTTGCACCATGTGGCCCAGAAGTTCAGCAGAATGACATCGCCTCGATAATCCATCAGCCGTCCTTCTTCGTCGGTATGGACGAAGCGGAAGCCGAAGTCCTCGGCCGGGGCATTCATTTCCGTCGACGTCACGCGTGGCGTGCCTTCGCTCGTAACCGGCATCAGGCCGGAGTCGACGCGGTAGGTAACGACGACCATGACCACGGAGATGGCGGCAAG
>CALDPL010000234.1 GCA_937911965.1 uncultured Allomuricauda sp.
CACCCGCTTGATCGGCGGCAGCAAGTTCTCCTTCGGGGGACACGGTTATGCCGTCCTCAATGTGTATAGGGACGGTTCCTCCGATCTGGCCTTTTACGCAGCCGGGCCGGGCGAGGGGGAACCCCTCTTTGCCACTGAGGTGCTGCCGGCGGACCGCTCCCTGGATATCGAGGGGTTGGCGGAGGATTTTCCGCCCTTTGTGGAGGCTTCCATCTACACCGAGGCAGAAGTGGACAAAAGCTGGTTTCACAAATTGCTTTGGGGAGAGCGGTACCGGAAGTATTACGCCACCAAGGTCAAGGCCCCCACCCTGCGTTTGGATACGCTCTACGGAGGGGTCAAGGTGGTGCGCAAGGGAGGGGGAAATCAGTCCCATACCCTGCGCCTGGAAGATTCCACGGGAAGGCAGTACGCCATGAGGGCCATGAGAAAGAGTGCCGAACGCTACTTGCAGGCCATCGCCTTCCAGGACCAATATATCATCGGTCAGTTCGAGGATACCTATACGGAAGATCTGTTGCTGGACCTCTATACCGGGGCCCATCCCTATGCCCCCTTTACCATGCCAAAGCTCAGTGCGGCCGTAGGGCTTTACCATACCAACCCCAAACTGTACTATATCCCCAAACAGGCCACCCTGGGAGATTTCAACGCGGAGTTCGGAAATGAACTCTATATGTTGGAGGAACATGTGTCCGAGGAGCACGAAGACCTTGAGAGCTTTGGAAAAGCCAAGAAGATCGAGAATACCTATGACCTGATCAACGAGTTGCGGGAGGACGAGGAGAACAGCTTGGACCAAAAGCTCTATGCCAGGGCACGGCTCTTTGATATCATGGTGGGGGATTGGGACCGGCACGACGACCAATGGCGGTGGGCCCGATTTGAGGATGAGGACGGCAACCGACTCTTCAAGCCCATTCCCAGGGATCGGGACCAGGTCTTTTCCCGATGGGGGGATGGGCTGATCATGGCCTTTGGGTCCAGGGCGGTGCCCGCCCTGAGAATCTTTGAGGGCTTTCACAAGGAAATACGGTCCGTAAAGGGTTTTACCTCCTCCCCAAGGACCTATGCCCTGGACATGGCATTGCTCTCAGAGACCACCCTGGAGGATTGGATCGAGCAGGCCGAGTTCATCCAAGCCCGGATCGATGGTCCCTTGATCGACGACGCCTTTTTGGCCTTCCCCGAGGAGGTGCGGGACCACAGCCTGGAAGAGATCAAGGAAACCCTCTTGGCGAGGAAGGAAAATTTGGTGGAAACGGGAAAGGAGTATTTTAAGGTTCTGAACCGCTATGCGGTCATTACCGGGACCGACAAGGACGATCGGTACCGGGTGGTCTCCCACCCGGACGGCAGCGTGGAGATCGAGGCCCATCGCATCAAGCAAGGGAAACTGGCCGAGCAGATCTACCACAAGGTATTCGACCCCGATTACACCAAGGAAATCTGGTTGTACGGGCTGGACGATGACGATGAATTCGAGGTGGACGTTCCCGATTCCAAGATCAGGTTGCGCATCATCGGGGGACAGAACAACGATGTCTATAAGATCTCAAAGGATTCAAGGAAAACCTCGATCTACGATTTCAAGGCCAAGAACAATACCTATGAGGGGGCCCTAGGGGGAAAGATCCATAAACTGGAGGACTACGACACCAATACCTATGAGTTCCTCAAAGTGAAGGCCAGCCGGAACCAACTTCTGCCCACAATCGGTTACAATCCGGACGACGGGCTTCGTTTGGGGCTTGGTGACACCTATACCTTCAACGGGTTTCGGAAGAATCCCTTTACGGCGCAGCACCGCTTCAACGCGGCCTATTTTTTTGCCACCCGGGGCTTCGACCTCTCCTACCAAGGGGAATTTGCCCATGTGATGGAAGGGGTGAACCTGGAATTGGGCCTGAGGTTTACCAGCCCGAACTTTACCCAGAACTTCTTCGGCCTAGGAAACCAAACGATCAATGAAGATGATGGGCATCCCTTGGGGAAGGATTACAACCGGGTGAGGATCAGGACTCTGAAATTTGCACCGGCCTTGGTCTGGAGGGGATTTTTGGGTTCCAAGGTCAAACTGGGGGCCTCCTATGAAAACTTGGAGGTGGAGCCTACCGAAGATCGCTTCATAGCGGAATTCTATGCCGACAACGATGGGGAACCCGATCAAAGTTTCCTTGGATTTGAAGGGGAGTACAGCTTCTCCAATACGGACAATGCCGCCTTTCCGACCCTGGGGATGGGATTCAGCCTCCTAGGGGGGTACAAGACCAATTTGGGAACGGGGGAGGGTTTTGCCTACCTGATCCCCAGCCTGTCCGTGGACCATAGGATCGATCCCCAAGGGCGTTTGGTATTGGCCAGCAAGATTCAGGGACATTTTAACCTGGGGGACGGTTTTGAGTTCCACCAAGCGGCCTCTATCGGGGGCAATGAAAGCCTGAGGGGATTTCGGTTCCAACGCTTTAGTGGAAAGACCGCCTATTATCAGAGCACCGATCTGAGGTACAGTTTCAGGAGGAGGACCACCGGACTCCTGCCCGTGACCCCTGGGATTTATGGAGGTTTTGATTACGGAAGGGTATGGCTGCCCGGGGAGGATTCCGGGAAATGGCACAATTCCTTTGGCGGGGGGCTGCTGCTCAATGGGGCCGATCTGATCACCGCAAGTCTGGGACTGTTCAGCTCCTCGGACGGGGCCCGATTTTCCTTCGGGCTCGGTTTTGGCTTCTAATCGATCTGGAAGCGGTAGAGTTTTCCACCCCCTTGCTTGTTCTGTTCGTCCGCGATCAAAAGGGTCCGTTCATCCACAAAGGATACCGATTCGGTCTGGGTCCGGCTTCTAAAGTTATAGGTCTGAATTTGGGCCCCTGAAAAATCCTGGAGTTCAAAATCCCGTACGATGAACAACAGGCCATAGCCCAACAGGGCGATGGTGTTTCCCTCCGGGGAGATGTCGGCTGCCGTGACCGAACACTGGTCCTTGTCACCGCAGAGGTAGAGGCTTCCCAAAAAGCGGGCCGTATGATTTCCTTCACGGTCCGGTACGCTGTATATCAAGGTTTTTCCAGAATAGGGGCGGGTGCGGTTCTTGGTGAAGATATAGAGTTGGTCCCCATGGTGGAAGAACCCTTCCGTATCGTAATATAGGCTGTCCTTTGCTGGGGGAAAGGCGGTTTGCTCTGGGTAGTGGAATTTGATTTTTTCGGCCCTGGGTTCTTTTTTTTCCAGTTCACGTGCAGGGATCTTATAGATGACCAGATTGTCCCTTTCGTTGTCGTTGTTCCCGAAATCCCCAATATAGAGGTTGCCCAGGCCATCCTTGGTGAGTTCTTCCCAATCCCGGTTCTTGGCGTTGTCGATTTTCAGGCTTTTGATCGCCCGGGCCGTGGAATCCACCATATGGATCTTATCCTCGTTCCCCGAATCCTCGATCACCCAATAGCTGCCCGGGGAGGCGGGGGCTATACCCGAAACCTCTTCCAAGTCGGGGGGGAAGCTGCCCAGGGGCTCCAAGGTTCGGTATTGCATCTTCTGGGCACAACCAAGGGCACAGACAAGCAGCGGGACTAGGACGATGTATTTCATGGGTCGAATGAATTTTATAGGGAGCCGGCCCCTAAAAATAATCATTGTTCGTGGATTTATAGGCCCAAATCCCGTTCAATTGCTTTCCTTGATGGGCATAAAGATCTCAGTTTTCCAATCCAGGCCGTCCCCGCCCAGGTTGGGGTTGTTGAAGAAAATTTCCACGGGTTTCCGCTCGATGGGTATCCCGTGTTTTTCCGCATAGTCCACCAGGGCGTACCAGGCCCGGTCGGAACTGATGTAGTGTCCGTTGTAGATGGCCTTGATGCTCTTTTTGCCGAAAATGCGTTTGTAAATGATATCTGGATGTTTGGGCAAACTTTCGGAGCGGATGATGGGAAAACAAAAATTGTAGAGCATGGAATTGGCCTCCAGGTCCCATTCTTCCACTTCGATCATCGGCAGGCCGTTGAGGGTCACCCCATGGCCCACCAAATAGGAGTTGAGCAGGGAATAGTTGGCCATCATGCCCCGGGCCTTGTCCTCCGGGGCACTCCGTATGGGGACGCAGGCACAAAAAGTGGTAAAGAGTTCGTCTTCCCCCAAAATGGTCACCTCGAATTCGTCCAAATGGTCGTTCAAAAAGGCATTGAAATCCAAGAGTTTCTTTCGGGCACCCTTTTCGAAATCCGTATTTGAGAAAGGTACCCTGATCTTGTTCCACAGGCTGTGTTCGGGGTCCTTGATGTTGACCCTGACCTTGCTCAAGGAGTCATGGATCCGGGTGATCTTCCAATCGTAGATGTGCAGGGAATCGCCCATGAGCAGCTGCTGTTGAAAGCGGGTAGGGTCCCCGTATTGGAATGGCAGCACGCTGTCAAAGGTCTTGTTCCAGGCCTTGGCGCTTTCATAGATGGTCCCGGGGTTGGCCCTGGCCTCGAAGCGGACCAGGTAATCCTGGGGCTTGAGGAAAAAGTACCACAACAATACGGCCAAAAGCAGGCCCGACACCATGAGCAGGGTCTTTCTCATACGCATTCCAAAGTTAAGGGATTATTCCTTTGCCATCTTCAATTTGTCAACGATAAAGGCACCCAGGTCCCTGCCCTGATCAATGCCCACCTCAATGGCCGCTCGATAGTGTATTCCCCCGTACATCCTGCTGATGGCGGCCTCCTCGGCGGCTTGGTTGAAGGAGGTAAAGGAACGCATCGGAATTCCGAAGGGGGTCTCCGTATCGTCGTCATAGGCAAAATTGTCCCCGAACAGATCGGTCAGCACCGTGGCCGCAGCCCCGGATACCACGGAATGGCCGCTGGTATATTCAGGGAATGGGGGGGTCTGCAATACAGGTTCCCAGCTGTCGTCAATATATTCATTGATCACGGTCTCGGGACGGATCAGGTTGCTCCTGAATTTTTCGTCCCAACAACTGATAAAGCCGTCAAAAAGGGCAATGGAAGTCTTGGTGTAGTTGTGTACGGTCCGGGCAAAGTCGGTATCGGTCATCCTACAGGCAATCTTGTTGATGCCGATCCAGTGGGCCCCCGGGGTGATCTTTTTGGTGGCGAACATCAGGTGGCCCCGGGTCACGGAGACATAGGGGTTGCAGTCCCAAAACTTGGCTATGGCGATTTCCTCCGAGTCATCCCCTTTTTCGGTCATTTCCTGTCGGACCCGATAGACTTCCATGGTTTCCTTGTAGAATTGTGAATCTTCCTCCATGGAGAAAGGGGGTGGGGGAATGGGCTTGAACTGGGAGGCGGAATCGATCGCAAAGGGCCTGATCTTGGCCCAATGGGGTTCCAGGCCGTTCATATAGGCCGGGGGGGTGGGCTGCCACCTGGCCGGGTCCTCCGTATCGACCGTGAACTTGGGCATGGTACGGGTTTCCTTGTAATTGTCCCCGTTCATCCAAGTGGTGATAAAGTCGGCCACTTCCATGCCGTAGTCCTTGGAGGTGTTGAAGACTTTTTCATTACTCTCCCTCCAAGCGGTATAGAGGCTGTCCCGGTATCCCGTCACACGATCTTCCGAGAATATCAATCGTTTGCTCAATTCCATATGGGCCACCATGGCGGCTACTTCATAGTTGGTGTTTTCCGGGTCCGAGGGATCTGGGATGGACTGCAAATCTTTCAATTGGCCCGCCAGGGATTGATAGGAATCCGGCTGCTTCTTTACCATGATCTCATAGGCGGCGATGGAGGGATAGGCAAAGATCCGTGTGGCCACCGGCGGGGAGAAGATGTCGTGTATCATCACCTCCACCACCTTATCCACGGCCCGGTGGAAATCCTCCGGACTTACGACTATGGGCTGCTGCTTTTTTTGGCAGGCTGTCAGTATCAGAACTACAGCGATTGGAATGGTTTTTAGTTTCATCGATTTTCGATTATTGGTTTTCATTGGTGTTCATCGATCCTTGGATTTGGTTTTGGACATTTTCCGGGATCCCATCATTTATAAAGGTATAGATCTGTGCCCTATCGTTGTTGAATACGGCCAGGAGATAGTTTTTGTTGCCGAATTCAAGGATCTTCAAATGCCTCAGCGACCTTTGGGTAAAGTCCAGGCCCAGGGAACTTCCAAGGGTGAATCCGCCCCCCTTTTCGATCAGGGCCCCCGGAAAGGAATCCAATCGACCGTGATAGGGCTTGACCCCGAAATAATTACCGCCACAAAGTACCTCCTCTTGACCGTCCCCGTCAAAGTCCTCCACAAGAAAGGTCGTGATGGGGGCCACCTGAAGTTCGTTGAGGAATGGGACGAACTCAAAGCTTCCGCCCTGGTTTCTAAGATATCCGGATTCCAGGGTGTTTACCTCGAGCAATTCGGCCGCTTCCAACATATCCCCTCCGAACACTTCCTCCATGGTCTGTCCGGCAAAGGATTTGTAGCTGGTGTATTTTTTCTTCAAAAAGACCAGTTGCTGGACAAGTCCGTCCAAGTTTTCCAAGGAGTAGTACTTTCCGTTCTTTTCCATGGCGGTGATCGTTTCGGTCTGTCCGTTGTTGTCAAAGTCATCGAAGTACAGCTTCATCGGATATTTCTTGGAGGCCTTGAACTTGGAGTTGGTCCCCCAATTTCCCAGAAGGTAGTCCAGATCCCCATCCCCGTCGATATCGAAGGCCGCTATGCTTTGCCAGAGGCCCTTTAGGTCCAGGTCGTGGACTTCCCTAAAGGAAGCCTTTTCATTTTTCAGGAACCTTGGGGACATCCATTCCCCGACCAGGATCAGATCGACTTGGCCATCGCCGTCAAAATCGCTCCAAAGGGCATCGGTGACCATTCCCTTGCCCAAAGCCTCAAATTGTTCCACGAGGACAAATTTTCCCCCTTGGTTCTCCAACAAATGGGATTGGGCGGGTGCCCCGAAACGCCCCGTGAGGGTATGTCCCCCCACAAACAGGTCCAGATCGCCGTCCCCATCGTAATCAAAGGGCCTCAGCACGGAGGAATTCTGGAAGGACTCCGGCAGCGGCACCTTGGTGAAACCCGTATCGGTCCGTATGTAATAGGCATCGAGCAGGGCCTCGGATTCCCCGAAGAAATCCCCACCCCCCGAACTGACGACCAGGTCGTTTCTTCGGTCCCCGTCAAAATCCGTGATGACGGCGGCGATGTTCTCCCTGATGGAATCCCCTTGGATGTCGGGAAAGTCCATGGGGACAAAGGCAGTGTCCCTTTGCAGGTGGAACTGCGGGGGAATGAACTTGGAGCCCCCCAAGAACACATCCATCCTCCCGTCTCCGTCCAGATCGCCCAGGGCCAGGGCGGGGCCCCGGTCCGAGATTTGGTAAGGAATGAGTTTTTCCCGGTTGAAGTCCGTGTAATTATCCTCTACATGGACCAGGTTCAGGCCCAGGTTGCCCGGGAGTTTTTTAAAGGTCCGGGTCGGTTTGGGGTGCAAGCTGCCATAATCAAAGACCTTGACATTTTCCGGTTTTATCAGCAAATCTTGGTTCACTTCCACATCCTTGAGTACCTGGTAGGTCCCCTCCGGCCAAATGATCTTCAGGGAATCCACCCTTTGGGCGTCCCCGTATCCAAAATGCAGCATGGGCTCGGAGGAGGCCTGGAATCCCCTGCTGGGGAAGAGTTCCTTATACTGTAAGTTTCCCTGATGGTAGGAATACACTTTGGTCCCTATGCCAAAACGGTTCTTTTTGCGGTATTGGAACCGGAGTTTGAGGTATGCGGCCTTTTCATTGGTCTTGTTGATGTAGAGGGTGGCAGGCCGGTCAATATTGTTGGTCACCAGGTCCAGATCTCCATCCCCGTCCAAATCCCCCAGTGCCATGGCCCCGGATATCAGGCTGTCCCTTTGGATCCAGTCCCCCGATCGGTTGTGGAAGGTCAGGTCCTCCCCACCCTTGAAGATGTAATTGTGCACCTTTCCGGAGGGCATGAGCTCCAGGGCCTCTTGATCGACCAATTTGGTGTTGTCCAGTTTTTTTTGGATTTCCTCATTGGAGGCAAATTTAATGAAGTCCAGATCGTTGGGCCTTTTGGGGATTCCATTGGAGATGAACACATCCTGCAGGCCATCCTGGTCGTAGTCCCCAAAAAGGGCGCTCCAGCTCCAATCGGTGGCGGCAACGCCCGATAATAATGCTATCTCACTGAAATGGCCATTGCCCAAATTAAGTTGAAGCGTATTTCGGGCAAATTGGTGGTTGTATCCGAAACTAAGCTTAAAATAATAGATGTCGTAAGCATCTTCACTTGCCGAGGTTTTGAGCATTTGTTGGTTTTCGGGGAGCATATCGAGCGAAAGAATATCCGGCAAACCATCATTGTTGAAGTCTCCAACGTCATTTCCCATTGAAAACCTGCTGGTGTGTTGTATTGAAGCGTCCAGTGCTTCTGTGAACGTTCCGTCACCGTTGTTGATGTACAGGTAGTCATTTTCGTGAAAGTCATTTCCGACGTAGATATCGGGATAACCGTCCCAGTTGATATCGCCTACTGTAATGCCGAGTCCATAACCGAGGGCGCTGCTATAAATGCCTGATTCTTTAGTAACGTCTACAAAATGGCCTCCCTCGTTTCGCATCAGTTTGTCTCCTGCCAAAGGATGAAATTCGGTGCGAAGATCAGATTTGCCATAAGTGCCATTTGAGTGTACTGAATGGTTCAGCATGTACATATCCAGGTCGCCGTCCAGGTCATAATCAAAAAAAGCGGCCTGGGTTGAAAATCCTTTCAGGTCTAAACCCCAGGCTTTGGCCTGGTCTTCAAATACAGGAACTCCATTTTCATCATTTCCGAGGTTGATATAGAGCTGATTCCTTCCTATTATATTTTTATAGTCGCCAAGTTGGCTTACGTATATATCTAACCTGCCATCACCGTTTACATCTGCCATCGTTACGCCGGTAGTCCAACCCTTTTTTCCAAAAACTCCGGCTTTCTCGGTAATATCAGTGAACTTGAAATCGCCATTATTCAGATAAAGCTTATTGGAATCAAGATTTGATGTAAAATAAAGGTCTGCTAATCCGTCACCATTTACATCTCCAGCGGCTACCCCACCCCCGTTGTAGAAATAGAGGTAATTAAAAACATTCAGTTGGGGAGTTTCCCTTAATTCGTTTTGAAACGTGATCCCGGTTTGCGATGAAGGCAGCAAATCAAATCTTTTTTTCTCTTCACATGCGACCGCCGTTGTCAGTAGGATTGCTATAATTAAGTATCGAAATTTATTCATGTTTCGAAAGTTTGTCTCTGGTATAGGTAATCTTAAGGGTGGCTTTCGGAGCGGAATTATCCGAAGATTCACTCAAGACCTCAGGCTGCTTATTTGAAAAGCCATAAAATTCCAGTTGCTCATTATTCCTGGCGACAATTAACAATCGCCGATTGTTTGTTGTATTGAGAATTGCTGCCTTTCTCACGTCTCCCTTGATATTCAGGCCCGTCTTCCGGAAGTCCTCCACACTAAACGCACCTCTTTCAAATTTTAAGAGCTCACCATGATTTGCATCATACCTACCTTCTTCGGGTTTTATGCCTGAGAAATTGCCTGCCATAAATACTTCAGCAATGCTGTCCTGATCAAAAGCAGCGGGGAGAATGGTATTGATAGGAGAGAATTGCATTGCTTCCGGCAGCGGCTGCATTGAAAACGACCCGTCGCCATTGTTAAAAATAGCCGTTGATTCTAATGTGTAAACTTCGTTCTTGTAGGAATTGGCTAATTGATCCTCTGTAAAAATTTGATCAACTGTTTTGCCGGCGTAATCTTTGTAAAAAATGAATTGTTTTTTGAGGCCGGGAATTTGCCTGATCAAATCATCTTTCAAAGCTACAGGATATAAATTCTCCCCTTCATAATAGGCAAATATATGATCCAGAAGGCCATTTTTGTCAAAATCATTGATAAAGAGGGTAAGCGGTTTTTCTTTGGATGTTTTGAACCTGCTGTTTGTTCCCCAGTTTCCGGCAATTAAATCCAATGTTCCATCATTGTTAAGATCGGTAGCGACAACACTGTTCCACCACCCTTCCGATTTTTCTAAGCCGGGCACGTTATTTAGTCGCTCGAGGTTGGTTCCGTTATTCTTAAATAACACGATCGACATCCATTCTCCCACTACGGCAAGGTCCAGGTCGCCGTCAGCATCGTAGTCCAGCCACACTGCATCTGTAACCATCCCTAAGGTGCCCAATTGTGGAGCCACCCTGGAAGTAACATCGGTAAATTGGCCCTGGCCATTGTTTTGCAACAGATGGCTGGGAGCATTCATACCATAGTTACCAGGTACTCCTC
>CALDPL010000235.1 GCA_937911965.1 uncultured Allomuricauda sp.
CTGATAGAATATATTTATGCCGGGCCCCACAGCTCCTTTGTGCCCAAGGACTTCATTTCCTATAACAGGAACATGACCGCCCTGGCCGAACTGGGCTTTATCGTGGTGCAGATCGATGGAATGGGCACCTCCAACCGATCCAAGGCCTTCCACGATGTTTGTTGGAAAAACCTAAAGGATGCCGGCTTCCCCGATCGAAAATTATGGATTCGGGCGGCCGCAAAAAAATATCCCTATATGGATGTGGACCGGGTGGGCATCTTCGGAACCTCGGCAGGGGGCCAGAATGCCGCCGCGGCCTTGGTCTTCAATTCGGATTTTTACAGTGTGGCGGTATCCTCCTGTGGATGCCACGACAACCGGATGGACAAAATCTGGTGGAACGAACAGTTCATGGGATATCCCATAGGTCCCCATTACGCGGCCTGTTCCAATGTTGAAAATGCCGCGCAGATGGGCGGGGACCTGATGTTGATCTTGGGCGAGGTGGACGATAATGTGGACCCGGCGAGCACCATGCAGTTCGCGGATGCCCTGATCAAGGCCAATAAGGATTTTGAACTGGTCACCATCCCGGGCATGGGACATTCCTCGGGCGGGGAATACGGGGAACGCAAGCGTAGGGACTTTTTTGTCAAACACCTCATGGGGATCGACCCCCCGTCCTGGGAAGCGATATACGAATAGGGTCCGGGGGCAAAGGATCCCTGACCGACATTAAAATCAAGAATTTAAAAACAGACGGAAAGATGAAATTTCAAAGGTTGCTACTTTGTACATTGGTGGGAATTTGTGCCATGGGCACTAGGACCTCGGCCCAGGAGGGCCATCAAATCCTGGATGGGATCGGGGAAACGGGATTGATTTCCCGTCATATCTTTGAGGGGGATGCCAGGGATTGGTCCAGAAACACCCTCCACGCCCGGGTCTATGGGGCCGAGGATGCGTTTGTGGAAGACCGGCGCTTCGGAAAGACCCTTTCCCTCAAAGCGGACGATCAGGCTTATGTCATGCTGCCCGGGGAAGCCGTGGAAGGGGAGGAGTCCCTCAGTATCACGGGCTGGGTCTATTTGCGCTCGGAGCGGCCCGGACAATTGTACTTCGATTTCGGAAAGGATGGGAGGAACCATTTTTTCCTGGCACCCTTCGGCACTGTGGAACTGCCGGAATTTCATGTGGGGTTCATCCGAAATGCCCTGCCGGTCCATACCACCGCTTCCCCGGGCTATAAATTGGAAACGGACCAATGGGTGCATTTGGCCCTGGTCCTGGATATCCCCTCCAAAACCATTAGTTCCTATGTCAATGGGGAACGGGTGGGGAGAACCGAAGATGTGGATCTGGAACTCAACCAATTTTTCACCCACGAGAACAAACTCTATATCGGAAGGTCATTGGTCCAAGGGAGCCCTTTTCTGGATGCCAAGGTTTACGATTTCAGGATCTACCGCATCCCTCTGGAAGAATCACAGATCGGCCGGATCCGTTACAATGCCCTCAGGGGGGGACAAGGAAGCGGTCCCAGGGAAAGACCGGTGGACAACCTGCCCCAATTCGATCCTGACGCCCCCCAATTGTACAACGAATTTCTCACGGGGGTATCGGATGTGGCCGTGGAGACCACAGTGGGGACCTTGCCCCGATTGCCACGCTATGTCAAAGGGACCTATTCCAATGGGAAGGAGGGGCCCAAGGTGCGGGTGATCTGGCCTGCTCCGACCGATAATGCCTCAGTGCTCAAGAGTGGGAGCCATATCGTCACTGGGGAAGTCTCCGGTACGGATTTCAGGCCCAAAGCCATGGTGACCGTCAAGGCGGGGCCCGGGGAAAAAGCCCCGGACCGCAATTTGGAGGCATTTGCCCTGGACCAAGTATCCTTGAACACAGACCTGCAGGGCAACAAGACAAAATTCATTGAAAACCGGGACAAGTTCATCAATACCTTGGCAGGGACCAATACGGATTCCTTTCTCTATATGTTCCGAAATGCCTTCGGACAACAACAGCCCGTTGGGGCTGAACCCCTGGGAGTCTGGGACAGCCAGGAAACCAAGTTAAGGGGCCATGCCACCGGCCATTACCTCACGGCCTTGGCACAGGCCTATGCAAGTACCGGATACGACAAGGCCCTACAGGACAATTTTGCCCAGAAGATGGAATATATGGTCGACGTATTGTACGAACTGTCCCAAATGTCGGGCAATCCCCAAAAGCCGGGAGGCAAATACATTTCAGATCCGACCAAGGTAACCCCAGCTCCCGGAAAGGCCCAATTTAAGTGAAGCGGGAATCCGCACGGACTATTGGAACTGGGGCAAGGGCTTTATAAGCGCCTACCCTCCCGATCAGTTCATCATGCTGGAACACGGGGCCACCTATGGGACACAGAACACCCAAATCTGGGCCCCCTACTACACCCTTCACAAAATATTGGCGGGACTGATGGATATTTACCAGGTCAGTGAAAATGAAAAGGCCCTGGAAATTGCCAGGGGCATGGGGGATTGGGTCCATGCCCGTTTGAGACAATTGTCCACCCAGACCCTGATTTCCATGTGGGGCATGTACATTGCGGGGGAATTCGGAGGGATGAACGAGGCCATGGCCCGTTTGGAACGAATCACCGGGGAGGCCCGATATTTGGAGACTGCCCGGCTGTTCGACAATATCCGGATGTTCTTCGGGGATGCGTCACATTCCCATGGTCTGGCCAAAAATGTGGACAGCTTCCGGGGACTTCACGCCAACCAACACATCCCTCAGATTGTGGGAGCCCTCGAAATCTATAGGGATTCCGACCTTTCAGAATATTTCCAGGTGGCGGATAATTTCTGGTACAGGGCAAAAAATGATTATACCTACAGTATCGGAGGGGTCGCAGGGGCGAGAAATCCAACCAATGCGGAATGTTTCATCGCTCAGCCGGCGAGTCTATACGAGAATGGGTTCGCCTCAGGGGGACAGAACGAAACCTGTGCGACCTACAATATGCTCAAACTTACCCGAAATCTCTTTCTCTTTGAGCAACGGCCCGAACTCATGGATTACTATGAGCGGGGACTCTACAACCACATCCTGGCCTCCGTGGCCGAGGACAGCCCCGCCAACACCTATCATGTACCCCTCAGACCGGGGTCCATCAAGAGGTTCGGCAATCCCGATATGACCGGATTCACCTGCTGCAATGGAACCGCCATTGAGAGCGGCACCAAATTGCAGAACTCCATTTATTTCAGGAGCAGGGACAATGATCAGCTCTATGTCAACCTTTTTGTCCCATCCACCCTGAAGTGGACCCAAAAGGGAATCACCGTGGAACAGCGCACCAGCTACCCCAGGGAAGACCGCACCCAATTGTCGATCCGTGGCAAGGGGAGGTTTGAGTTGAACCTGCGCGTGCCCCACTGGGCGACCAACGGATTCGAGCTGTCCATCAACGGAAAGGTCCAAAAGGTCGATGCCAAACCGGGCAACTATCTCAAAATTGAGCGCAAATGGAAGGACGGGGACACCGTGGATGTCAAAATGCCCTTTGGCTTTTACCTGGAACCCGTGATGGACCAACAGAACATTGCCAGTATTTTTTACGGTCCCATTCTACTGGTGGCCCAGGAAGGGGAAGCCAGGAACCAATGGAGGAAGGTGAGCCTGGATGGTTGGGACATCGAAAAATCCATCCAAGGGGATCCCGAGAAATTGGAGTTTACCATTGATGGGGTGGAATACCGTCCCTTCTATGAAACCTATGGCAGGCATTCGGTCTATTTGGACGTGGAGCTGGAATAAGGGGAAGGCCCCATCACAAAAACAAAGATATTGGATTGCATGGCGATCGATTTAACTGAAACAAAGATGAAACACTTGAAGTATTGGATGGTATCGGCAGCCTGTTTTGTCGGTATGGGGACCATGGTCGCACAGCAAACCTATTGGAGCCGTGTGGAGAAAAGGGAATCCACCCTGGGCATAGCCGAGGTTTATCAAAAGTTCGACACCCCTGATTTCCGATTGAAACTGGTCAGGGCTTCCCAAACGGTGGCCGCCCTCAATCCCAACAAGGATCCCTATTTTGATTTCACCCCAGGGGAACGATTGGGGATCCGGGACAAGGACAGCCTCTACCATTTGGGGGATATAAATTTGAGCATCCGCATCGGCAACGGACCTTGGAAGGATTATTCAACAGCCACGCAGCGTGCTCCCGTAGAGCCTTTGGAGGTCGGTGGGAAGGTCCTGGCCGCTGCAGATCTGGCCAATACCCTGCCCGATGATATTCCGGTATCCGTAAAACGTTATTGGGAACTTGATGGGGACCAATTGGTCCTCAGGTTTGAGATCACCAATACCCAAAAGGTTCCCGTAGAGTTGGGAGCCCTGGGAGTACCCATGATCTTCAACAACATTCTCGAGGGGAAATCTTTGACCGAGGCCCATGCCGACAACGTGTTCTTCGATCCCTATATCGGGATGGATGCGGGCTATCTCGAGGTCAAAAGACTGAGCGGAAGGGGCCCGGCCCTCTTGGTACTGCCCAAGGAGAACATGCCCTTTGAGGCATACCGTCCCCTTTTGGACGACCCCACTCCAAAGAGCATTGTATTCGAAGGCTTTCACGAATGGATGGCCTACAGCAGGACCTATGCGGAAACCCGATGGAAAGGGGTGGAACAATGGAACGAACCAAAATCGATCTTGCTCTCCCCGGGAGAGCATAGGAACCACTCCCTGAAATTTGTGCTGGCCGAAGGGATCAAGGGAATTCAGGATAAATTGACCGAGGAAGGGCAGCCCAAGGCGGTCGGAATTCCGGGTTATGTCCTTCCCTTGGATGTCAAGGCCCAATTGTTGATCGATCATAAAAGCGATATTGTAAATCTGAAAGTGGAGCCCAAAGGGGCCTTGGAGGTCAAAGAGGAAGGCCGTACGGCCTCGGGCATGAAGAAATTCAGGGTAGAGGGGAAAAAGTGGGGCAGGGCTCGGCTTACCCTCGGCTATGCTGACGGAAAAGTACAGACCATAAACTATAAGGTCATCAAACAGGAAGCCCGGGTCATCGATGATTTTGGACATTTCCTGACTACCGAACAATGGCTCGACGATCCCAACGACCCCTTTGGAAGGAGTCCTTCTGCAATCACTTATGATTACGAAAAAAAGGAACAGGTGGTACAGGACAGTAGGGCTTGGATTTCAGGCCTTAGCGATGAGGGAGGGGCCGGAAGTTGGTTGGCCGCCATTATGAAACAGTTGGTCCGTCCCGAAAAGACGGAAATCGTGAAATTGCAACAATTTGTGGACCAAACCCTATGGGGGGGCATACAATACAATGAGGGGCCCCATAAATATGGGGTCAAAAAGAGCATGTTCTACTATGAGCCGGATTCCCTTCCCAAAGGAACCTATAGCGAGAATATCAATTTCAATACTTGGGCGGCCTGGAACCATGAGCATGCCAACAGTCCCGGCAGGTCCTACAACTATCCCCATGTGGCCGCGGCCCATTGGGTATTCTACCGTTTGGCCCGATACCATCAGGGCTTGGTGGACAACCATCCCTGGAAATGGTACCTGGAAAATGCCTACCACACCACTGTGGCCATGATGGAACAGGCTCCCTATTACGCCCAATTCGGACAGATGGAGGGTTCGGTCTTTTTGTTTATCCTCCAGGACCTGAAAAATGAGGGTCTTGTCGAGCTGGCCGAGGATTTGGAAAAAAGGATGAAGGCCCGTGCGGACCATTGGAGGGCCCTGGATTACCCCTTTGGCAGTGAAATGCCCTGGGATTCCACCGGGCAGGAGGAAGTCTATATGTGGTCCGACCATTTTGGCTATGACCGAAAGGCCATGGTCACCCTGAGTGCCATACTGGCCTATATGCCCACCATGCCCCATTGGGGCTATAACGGCAATGCCAGAAGGTATTGGGACTTCCTCTATGGGGGCAAGGCGGGGGAAACCTCCCGGGTGGAGCGTCAGATTCATCATTACGGATCCTCTCTGAACGCCATTCCCGTCCTCCACCACTTCAGGAAAAACCCCGAAGACCTCTATCTTTTAAGGGTGGGCTACGGGGGGCTATTGGGGGGGATCTCCAATATAACCCAGGATGGTTTTGGACCGGCGGCCTTCCATTCCTACCCGTCCACTTTGGAAATTGATGGAATATCAGGGGATTACGGTTCCGGATTTTATGGCTATGCGGTGAACAGTTCCTCCTATTTGGTAGAGGATGGGGAACTGGGCTGGTTGGCCTTTGGGGGGAATCTGACCCAAAAAGGAGAATTGGTGCGTATGGAATTGACCACTGCGGCAAGTTCCAGGTTGTACCTTGCACCCAAAAAATTGTGGATCACCCTGGATGCCGGAAGTATTGCGGAGGTATCCTACAACATCAAAACAGGGGAAGTGGTCCTTGTTATGGATCCGGCAACGCAGTACACCCCCAAAGCCTATCTGAGAATCGATGGGGAGGTCCGACTTCCCTACAAGAAGGTCCGGGGAGCCTATGAAATCGAATTGGGCAAAAATCCAACCTCGATAAAGTTCTAAGGGGGATAATAAGATTGTCTTAAAAAGACGGCTACGGCATATGGGAACCAGGCTTTGCTATATTCTGATCTTATCCCTGCTCTGGTCAAATGTCCAGGGACAGGGGAAAGATGACATTCCCACAAGTGGGATCAACCCCGTGATTCCGGGCTATTTTGCCGACCCCACCATCAAAAAATTCGGGGATCTGTATTATATCTATGCCACCACGGACAATGAGATGTTGGCTTCGGGGGTCCCCACGGTATGGTACAGTGATGATTTTGTAAACTGGTACAACCACACCATGGAGGTGCCATCCCTGGATGAGGTACAGCTCAGGAATTTTTGGGCCCCTGATATCGTCGAAGGGGCGGATGGTTTTTATTACCTTTATTTCGGCAATTGCCAGGCCGGTTGCAATATATACGGGTATCGCTCCGCCAGTCCGGTGGGTCCATGGGAAAAATTGAGTGCCGATGATACCCCTGTGATCGCCAATAACTATCCCAGGGAAGGTTTTCCTTCCTTGGATGCCCAGTTTTTCAGGGATGATGACAGAAGAATCTATGCCTATTGGGGAACCTGGGTGCATTACAACGGGGGCTATGCGGTAGGGGAGTTGGACACCCTGACCATGGCCAGGGTCACAAACCCGAATAACATTCCCTTGGAACAGACCCCCGGGCCTTTCGAGGCCGCCTATATGTTAAAAAAGGGCGATAAATACATCCTTATGTATTCGGGAGGGTCCTGCCACGATGAAACCTATAAGGTGAATTATTCCCATGGTGACACCCCATACGGCCCTTTTGTACCGGGGGAGAACAACCCCATCCTGGCCACCAATGGGGATGGCAGCGTCCACGGACCCGGCCATCATTCCGTCCTGGAGGAAAATGGACGGTATTATATCGCCTACCACAAACACGATCACCCCATGACCAGGGGGGGGATGTCAAGGCAGGTCTGTGTGGACCAACTGATTTTTGAAAACGATTCCACGATCCAAAGGGTCCGGCCCTCGAATAAGGGCATTGAAGAACTGTCGGGACCCGGGCTTCCCAATAATCTGGCCTTGGGGGCCACGGCCACGGCCTCCTCTTCCTATCATTTGGACATCCCGGGTTACGACTATACCTACCGGCCCGAATTCGCTACGGACAACCATAACGCCACCATGTGGAAGGCCGCGGACAATAGTTTTCCCCAACATTTGACCCTGGACCTGGGAGGGGTACGGAAAATCTCAAGGGTGATGCTGCAGTTTGAATTTGCGGGCTATTATTACCAATACAAGCTGGAACATTCCACTGATGGGACCCATTGGGTACCCTATGCGGACCGATCCGAAAACAGATTTCCCGGAAGTCCCATGATCGATGAGGGCGAAGCCGAGGCACGCTACTTGAGGCTCACGGTCCTGGATACGGAGAAGACCGGGCTATATGCCGCCCTGTGGAACTTCAAGGTCTACGATTCGCTTTTTGAGATTCCCTTGGATCTAAAACCCAAAGCATCCATGGAGGGTCCTTCCGCCAAAGGAGATCGCAAGTTGCTGATGGAAATTCGGGCCAAGGATTTTCCACAGGGGAAGTTCGAGAGCCTTCCAAACAACGGTCATAGCGGAGGAACCTTTGAAAGAAAGGGAGATGTGGCCCTGGTCCGGGACGAGTTGGGAATCCCTGCCCTTGAGTTCACAAAGGGGGCCTTGGTCCTGGACCGTCCCGTACCCAAAAGTATGGAGTGGAATGGGGCCTTTACCGTGGCAACCTGGGTCAAGAACCCTGAAATCGACCAAAAAGGGGAATGTTTGTTGTCCTGGTGCGACCGCTTCAGGTTCAATCTTGCCAATTCGTACAATGCCCTGCACTTCAACAGTGGAAACTACGGGGCCGCGGCCCATTTGGACCACCACTTTGATATGGGATTCAACACCCTTCCCTCGGCCAACACTTGGCACCATATCGTGTTGACCTTTGATGGGGTAGTGGAAAAGCTGTATGTGGACGGGGAATTGGACAATGCCCAGATCATGGTATTGGCCTCACAGATTGAAAATGCCAAAATACGGATTGGTGCCTCCGATATAGGGGAACACTATACCGGTCTTATGGCTTCCATGTCACTTTTCGACCATGCCCTCGATCAGGGGGAAATCACGGAATTGATGGAAAGTACAAGGCCCAATGCCAAAAATCGATGATCCTTTTTGGCCCATAGGTGCTCAGAGTTTGAAACTGAAACCGTCCTCCGCCACTTTCTTTTCATATTTTTCCTTGTCGAAGACATAGAGATAGGCCCCTTTTCTGGAAACGGTCATATCCTTCTCGTCCAACTTTATAAGTACGTCCAGGGAATTGATCTTATTGATGAAGTTGCGTTTGTCCAATTTCTTGTCCAAGATGGATTCATAGAGGTTTTGAAGTTGTCGCATGGTGAACTTTTCGGGGAGGAGTTCAAAGCCTATGGGCATGGTCATGGCCCTGCGCTGCAATCTCGAAATAGCCTTTTGGATCATTTTTCCATGGTCAAATATCAAGCTTGGGGCTTCCCCAAGATCAAACCATCGGGCCGAATCGATCTGGATTCCGTCGAACTGGTGGGATTCCACGTCGATCAATGCAAAATAGGCCACCGAAATGGTACGTTGGCCGGGATCCCTGTCCACCTTGCTATAGGTGTAGAGCTGTTCCATGTAGATATCGCTGAGGCCCGTGAGGGTACGCAAGACCCGAATCGCGGCCTGGTCCAGGTTTTCGTTCTTTTTCAGAAATCCCCCGATAAGGGACCACTTTCCCTTTTCGGGTTCGAAGTTTCTTTTGATCAACAGGATTTTCAGGTTGGTTTTGTCAAAGCCGAAAATTATACAGTCCACGGCCAAGAGCACCTGGTCTTCCTTTTGATAAAAATTTAATTGTGAGTTGATGTCCTTATCATCTGCCAATACGGCATCTTTGGGTAGTTCCATAGGGTTAAAATTCCGAAATCTAATATATTTCAACAAATTTCCGTTACAGAAAAGCTTCGTTAATTATATATTGGAAGGCACAAAGTTAAGTTTATTATGAATTTTCCAAAACATTTACCCTTCAAAGGATTGTAAATGAGTAAAATAATTTCAAAACAATTGTAGTGTAAAAATAACACATAAAAATTAAAAATTAATTTGTTTTACCGCCCGATCTTTTGTTTATTTATAAATGTAAAATAAACACTTCAAGATGGGGTCCCAATGTGACTTGGGTCTTGTCCGAGGGGGTTGGTCTAAAATGAAAAATACCTTAAAATCGGGCCGCTCCCTGTGTAAAGTTTAAACTATGAATTCAAAATACAAATCCCTCAAAGAGGAATGTTATCGGGCCAATATGGAACTCAATGCCCTTGGTCTGGTCGTATACACCTTTGGCAATGTCAGTGCCGTGGACCGTGAAAGTGCTGTATTTGCGATAAAACCAAGCGGGGTTCCCTATGCGGACCTCAGGGCGGAGGACATGGTCATTGTGGATTTTGACAACAAGGTTGTGGAAGGCCGGTTGAGACCGTCCTCGGATACCAAGACCCATAGCCATTTGTACCGGAATTGGGAGCATATCGGAGGTGTCGCCCACACCCATGCCCTGTATTCCGTGGCCTGGGCACAGGCACAAAGGGATATTCCCATTTTCGGGACCACCCATGCGGACCACCTGACCAAGGATATCCCTTGCGCCCCACCCATGTCCGACGATCTGATCCAAGGGGACTATGAACACAATACCGGGACCCAGATCCTGGATTGCTTCAAGCAGCGCGGTTTGGACCCCCTTGAAGTGGAAATGGTGCTGGTGGGCAACCACGGTCCCTTTGCCTGGGGGAAGAATGCGGCAAAGGCCGTGTACAACGCCAAAGTATTGGAAACGGTGGCACAGATGGCCTATTTGACCCTTCAGATCAATCCCGATGCCCCAAGATTAAAGGATTCACTCATTAAAAAACACTACGACCGAAAACATGGCAAAAATGCCTATTACGGTCAATAACCTACCTTATCCAAAACAATGAAAACAACTACCAAAGAAATCTGGTTTGTGACCGGGAGCCAACACCTGTACGGACTTGAAACCCTTGAAGAAGTCGCCTCAAATTCCAGGCATATTGTGGAAGGCCTGAACGCCTCAAGAACAATGCCCCTTGTCCTTGTCTTTAAAGGGGTGGTCACCACCCCGGAAGAAATCTTGGGCCTATGCAGGGAAGCGAACAACAATCCCGACTGCATTGGATTGTTGACCTGGATGCATACCTTTTCCCCGGCAAAGATGTGGATTTCCGGTCTTTCCATCCTCGAGCGGCCCATCTGCCACCTGCACACCCAATACAATGCGGGAATTCCTTGGGACCGCATTGATATGGACTTCATGAACTTGAACCAATCGGCCCACGGGGACCGGGAATTCGGCCATATGATGACCCGGATGGGGAAGGAGCGCAAAGTAGTGGTGGGGCATTGGAAGGACGAGAAGGTGCAACAGAAAATTGGATTATGGGCAAGAGTGGCCCTGGGTTGTGATGAACTCAGAAATCTGAAGGTGGCCCGAATTGGGGACAATATGCGCCAAGTGGCGGTGACCGAAGGGGACAAAGTGGAGGCCCAAATGCGTTTCGGGGTCTCCGTGAACGGCTATGATTCTTCCGATATTACCAAGATTATCGACGATCTGGATCAAAAATCGATCGATTTACTTTTGGAAAACTATGAATCCGATTATACCTTGTCCGCTGAATTGATGAAAAATGGGGCCCGAAGGGAATCCCTGGTCGAGGCAGCCAAGATAGAATTGGGACTGCGAACCTTTTTGGAGGACGGGGGGTTCAAGGCCTTTACGGATACCTTTGAAAATTTGGGAACCCTCAGGCAGTTGCCCGGTTTGGCCGTACAGCGCCTAATGGCCGATGGTTATGGATTTGGAGGGGAAGGGGACTGGAAGACGGCGGCCCTTTTAAGATCTATGAAGACCATGGCCTTTGGATTGGAAGGGGGAACTTCCTTTATGGAAGATTATACCTATCACTTCAACGGGGAGAAAGACTATGTGTTGGGCTCCCATATGTTGGAAATCTGCCCCAGCATCTCGAGTGGAAAGCCCCGTTGCGAGGTACATCCCTTGGGGATCGGGGGGAAGGAAGACCCGGTCCGCCTGGTGTTCAACTCCCCCGCAGGGAAGGCCATCAACGCCTCCTTGGTCGACCTGGGAGGTCGTTTCCGACTGATCGTAAACGAGGTGGAGGCGGTAAAACCCCTGGCCGACCTGCCCAAATTGCCGGTGGCCCGGGTGCTGTGGGAGCCCAAACCAGATCTAGAAGTGGCCGCAACGGCTTGGATCTATGCGGGTGGGGCACACCATACGGTATACAGCCAGGCCCTGACGACCGAGTATATGGAGGATTTTGCGGAAATTTTCGGAATCGAACTATTGGTGATCGACGCCGATACCAAAATAAGGGAGTTCAAAGATCGAATACGAGCCAACGGGGCCTATTATCATTTGTTCCGTCACGGCATGTAACCCAAAGACAAGGCATCAACAAACAGATCAAAAATACATCATGAAGAGAATCCATCCATCCGCAATTGGTTTTGTTTTATTTTTATCAATTTTGACCCTGGGCTGCAAAGACAACAAAAAGGATAACGAGTTGGACCAAAAAACCAAAACCGTACAAGTGGTCGAAACCTTGGAGAAAACTCCCTACGGGGAACTGCCCGATGGGAGAAAAGTGGAACGGTATACCTTGAGGAACAAAGCGGGCATGGAAATCGATGTGATCACTTACGGTGGCATCATAACCCGCTGGACCGCCCCCGACAAAAATGGCGATTACGGGAACGTCGTCCTTGGATTTGACAACCTGGCCCAATACCTGGAGGGCAATCCCTATTTCGGGGCCCTGATCGGTCGTTACGGCAATCGTATCGCCAAAGGAAACTTTGAGCTCGATGACACGACCTACAGCCTGGCCACCAATGATGGGGATAACCACCTTCACGGAGGGGAAAAGGGCTTCGACAAAGTCCTTTGGCAGGCCCAAGGGATGAAGACGGCCGAAGGGCCTGCATTGGTACTTTCATATACCTCCAAGGATGGGGAAGAGGGATACCCCGGTACCCTAAAGGTCGAGGTGACCTACACCCTGACCGAGGACAATGCACTGGACATCCATTACCGGGCCAATACCGACAAACCCACCATTGTAAACCTGACCCAACACAGTTATTTCAACCTTTCGGGGGATTTTGGACACAACATCCTGGACCATGAACTTTCCCTGGTAGCAGACCGTTATATTCCCGTAGATTCGGGTTTGATCCCCACCGGTGAACTCAGGCCGGTCGCGGGCACCCCTTTTGACTTTACCCAAGCCAAGGCCATTGGACAGGACATCGATGGGGAGGATGGACAATTGAAACTGGGACAGGGCTACGACCACTGTTGGGTACTCGATAAGGGGGCAGGGAGCTTTTCCTTGGCCGCAAGCGCGTACCATTCGGGTACGGGACGATTCCTGGAAGTGTTTACCGAGGAACCGGGCATCCAATTCTACAGCGGCAACTTTTTGGACGGCAGCCTGCCTTCCCCCCAGGGGGGGACCTACGGGCGTCGGGCCGGATTCTGCCTGGAAACCCAACATTTTCCGGACAGTCCCAACCAAGGGGACTTTCCTTCGGTAAGACTGGACCCTGGGGAAACCTACACCACGAGAACCCTATATAGACTTACAACCAAATAACCAATTTATGAAAACACTGGATCTTTACGATTGGATAACCATTTCCGCCTATTTCATCATTCTTTTGGGTATAGCCGCATGGGTAATACGCAGGAGGAAGGAAAACACCGAGGACTATTTCCTGGCCGGTAGGAACGTGGGATGGTTCGTGGTGGGCGCCTCCATTTTTGCCTCCAACATTGGATCCGAGCACGTTGTGGGCCTTGCAGGTGCCGGTGCCGGGGACCGCTTGCCCATGCTGATCTACGAAATCCAAGCCTGGGTGGTCTTGATATTGGGCTGGGTGTTCCTGCCCTTTTACGCCCGTGCAGGGGTCTTCACCATGCCAGAATTTTTGGAAAAGCGATTTGATGCCCGATCTCGATGGATCCTATCTGTTTTTTCCATTGTGGCCTATGTGCTCACCAAGATTTCGGTGACCATCTACGCAGGGGGAATCGTAGTTTCGGCCCTCTTGGGCATTGATTTTTGGACCGGTGCCATCGCCACGGTGGTTTTGACCGGTGCCTATACCATTCTAGGGGGAATGCGTGCCGTGGTCTATACGGAAACCTTGCAGGCCATTGTATTGGTGGTCGGGGCCGCTGTGCTCACCATAATTGGATTGGACCAGGTTGGTGGATGGCAAAGTATGAAGGAGACCGTGACCCCGGAATACCTCAATATGTGGCGTTCGGCCTCCGATCCGGACTTTCCTTGGCCCACCCTTTTGATCGCCAGTACGATCACGGGAATTTGGTATTGGTGTACCGACCAGTACATTGTGCAGCGGGCACTTACCGCCAAAAACATCAAAGAGGGCAGGAGAGGGACCATTTTTGGGGCCATCCTAAAACTGTTGCCCGTATTCCTTTTCTTGATTCCCGGGGTCATTGCCCTTACCCTTAAAATGAGGGGGGAGCTGCATTGGGACTCGCCCGATGAGGCCTTTCCGGTCTTGATGAGCAATCTATTGCCCTCTGGATTGAGGGGCTTGGTCGCAGCAGGACTTCTGGCAGCCTTGATGAGTTCCCTGGCCTCGGTGTTCAATTCCTGCTCCACCTTGTTCACTGTGGATATCTATAAGAAATTGAGGCCCAATACCCCTGAGAAGAAATTGGTGCGCACCGGTCAGATTGCCACCGTGATCACCGTAATCATTGGAATCATCTGGATTCCGATCATGTCCAATATCTCCGGCGTACTGTACGAATATTTGCAAAGTGTACAATCCTATATCGCCCCACCGATCACGGCCGTGTTCCTCTTGGGTATCTTCCACAAAAGGATCAATGCCCAGGGGGCCTTCGTCACCTTGGTCGTGGGCTTTATCGTGGGAGCCCTGAGGATAGTCCTGGAATTGGTCAAGGATTCCTTTGATCCCAATAGTATATGGTTCTTTATCGGGGACATGAATTTCTTGGCCTTTGCGTCCTGGTTCTTCCTTTTCTGCATCATCTTGATCTTGGTGGTCAGCTATGCCACAAAGGCCCCAACGGAAGAGAAATTGACGAACTTGACCTACGCCACCATTACCGAGGAAGAGAAGGCCAAGAACAGGAACAGTTACAATTGGAAGGACATCGCCATATCATTGGCCGTTATCGCAGTGGTCATCTATGTGATGGTCTGGTTTAACGGAAAATAGTCCAAGACCCCCTCGGTCCGGAAATCACGAATTGCATCCGCCCCATACGGACCTTACCGATGGGGCGGATTTTTACTTTTATGTGGTACCGGGGAATGCCCATGGAAATGAAAGGGGGGACAAAAAAGGGATAGGGTTATTGGAGGGTGATTTGGGATTTACAACCTATTGGCCTATATCCAGGTTTCCGGCCAGTTGTTTTAGGATAATTTCCGACAGCTTGGCCTGGAACTTTGCATTGCTATGGCGTACACTGGCATTGATATAGTTCAATTGCGCCGTTCTGAACTCAATGGTCGGAATGATGCCAATCCTGTATTTTTCAACGGTTATATCCAAGTTTTCCTTGGCGATGGCCTCATTTTTTGTCTCCAGTTCCATCAAGCTTATGTTGGTCAGATAGGTTTGATATGTGGAATTGACCAGGGACAAAAGGGCCTCTTCCTGTTGGGATATGGCAATTTCCGAGTTTTCCAGGGCCAATTTTCCAATTTTTTCATTGCGGTTTTGCCTAAATCCGTCAAAGAGGTTGAGGCTTGCACCGAAGCCATAGCTGAAGCCACTGGATTCCGAGGTTGTGGCAAAGCCAAGTCCCGATTCTGAACTGCCGACATTATAACCGGAACTCACAAATAGGGTGGGGAAGCGGGCAGCCTTCACCTGTTTGAGTTCCAGTTCACTGATACGTTTGTTTATTTTTTCGGCCATCAACAGTGGATTTTCCTGGGCCACCCTTTGCTCCAGATCGTCCAATCGCAGATTTCGGTCCACAAAGATTTCGGGTATAACCTTAAAATCCAATTTGATGTCCCTTGCCAATTGTTGGTTCAACAAGATCTTGGTATTCTTGTGGAGCTCTTGTTGACGTTGCATCAAGGTAAGGTCCGTATTGAGGTCCACCTGTGCATTGAGCACCTCCAGTTTTGAAGCTTTTCCAATGGTGAAACGGTTTTGGGCGAGTTCCACCCGTTGGCGGGAAATGATCAATGTGCTGTCCAGGGCCTCCAATTGTTGATGTTGTTGTACCAGGTCATAATAGGTGATCAAGACCTCCCCAACGGAGGTCAGTATGGCTTGTTTCAATTCGGTCTCCCCCAGTTTCTGGGTCTCCTTCAACTGCTGGTGGTTTGCAAACATGCGAAGCCCGTCAAATACGGTCCATTCCAAGGCCACCCCGTAATTGAAATTCTTGTTCCTCACATTGTCCTCTTCCAGGAAGGTCCCATTGGATCTGGTCTGGGATATATTTTGTATGCTCCTGTTGTCGGAGAGGTTGGCCCCAACCCTGGGAAGCATCCCTGCCTGTCCCGCACTGACCCCGAGTTCATCGATCTTGAGTTCGTTCCGTGCCGTCTTTATATCGTAATTGTTCTCAAGGGCAATCTGCACCGCTTCGCTTACGGTAAGGATTTCCTGTGAAATCCCCATAAGGGTGGTGCCCAAAATACATATCAAGCTAAACAGTTGCTTCTTACCGGCCATGTTCTGACAATTCAAGGTTTTTAAATTCAGGACGAAGGACTTTTTTCCTGGACCACATCAGGTAAAGTGCAGGGATGACATAGAGGGTGAGTATCAAGGAGAACATGGTGCCCCCGATGATCACCACTCCCATTCCGATCCTGCTTGTGGAAGCGGCCCCAATGGACAGTGCAATGGGAAGTGCACCCAGGGCAATGGTGAGGCTGGTCATCAAAATGGGCCTCAAACGGGATACCGAAGCTTTCATAATGGCATCCATTTTTGAAATGGATTCATCTTCAACCTGGATCTGGTTGGCAAATTCAACGATGAGAATCCCGTTTTTGGTCACCAGTCCAATCAACATAATGGTCCCGATTTGACTGAAGATGTTCCAACTTTGCCCAAACAGCCAGAGTGAAAACATCGCTCCGGCAACTGCCATGGGTACGGTTAGTATGATAATGATCGGATCGATAAAACTCTCAAACTGGGCGGCCAAAATCAAAAATATCAACAAAAAGGCCAATCCAAAGGCAAAGGCGGTATTGGAACTACTTTCCACAAAGTCACGGGATTCCCCACCAAGGTCGGTGGTAAAGGTGTCGTCCAGTACCCGGTCCGCAATGGCATTCATGGCATCGATACCATCCCCGATGCTCATGCCCGGGGCGAGGTTCGCAGATACCGTGGCGGACATATATCTGTTGTTGTGATACAATTGTGGGGGGCTGCTGTGCTCCTGGGTAGACACCAAATTGTCCAACTGTATGAGCCGCCCGTCCTTGTTTTTGACAAAGATCGAAGTCAGGTCCATCGGTTCATTGCGGTCCTGTTTGTCAAATTGTCCAATGACCTGGTATTGTTTGCCGTTCATTAAAAAATAACCAAATCGTTGTCCACTCAGGGACAATTGAAGGGTTTGGGCCACATCCCGGACGGAAACCCCAAGACTTTCAGCCTTCTCCCGGTCGATGGAAACATAAATCTCAGGTTTGTTAAATTTTAAATTGATGTCTGTATTTGCAAAAGCTGGGTGATTTTCTGCTTCTGCCATAAATTCTGGGATTTTTTCTTGTAATTTTTCAAAGTTGGGGGCTTGAATAATGTATTGGATAGGCATCCCACCACGACGATTAACGGCTATGGTTGGAGTTTCCGAAACATTGGTACGGGCATTTTCAAAGTTTCTTGTCCACCGCGTTAAATCTTGGGCAATTTCATGTTGGGAGCGATCACGCTCGCTGGGGTCAACCAAGGATATATTGGCCCTTCCACTATTAACGGATGAAGAACCAAATCCAGG
>CALDPL010000236.1 GCA_937911965.1 uncultured Allomuricauda sp.
TCAACTTGTATAGGTCAGCCTATGAAGTATGTGACCCTGATTGTTTTACTGTTCGCCTCTGCCCTGGCTTGGGGAAAGGGCTTTGACCATTTCATTACTGCGGAGGGTCATGTACTGATGGATGGAGAAGAGCCCTTCCGCTTCGTTTCCTTCAATGTGCCCACCCTGAATTACCAAGAAGATGTTATGGATTTCAAGCAGACCAACCCCTACCGTCTGCCTAATGAGTACGAGATGCGCGACGTATTTGCTACGGTTAAGGAAATGGGCGGTCGTGTGTTGCGCATTTACACCATTCCTGTACGCAATGCCAATTTCCCTTCCGAGGCGCCCACCTACGTGGAGGCACCGGGGGTGTTCAACGAAGAGGCGTTCCGGGTCACGGATCTAATGCTTGCGCTGGCCCATGAATACGGCATCCGCGTGATATTCCCCTTGTTGAACAATCGCCAGTGGATGGGTGGAAGGCCCAATTATGCCGCATTCAGGGGGAAATCCGCAGACGAATTCTGGACCGATCCGCAACTGATTGATGATTTCAAAAAAACCATTCACTACACCCTCAACCGTACTAACACGATTACCGGTATCAAATACAAGGATGACAAAGCCATTTTATGTTGGCAAACAGGTAACGAGCTGACCAGCCCAATAGACTGGACGGTTGAAATTACCCGCTACATAAAAAGTCTTGATAGCAAACACCTGGTCATGGATGGCTGGTTCAGCGACGACCTGGATGAACCTTTGGTACGCGAGGCGTCC
This sequence comes from uncultured Allomuricauda sp., assembly GCA_937911965.1. Taxonomy (GTDB): domain Bacteria; phylum Bacteroidota; class Bacteroidia; order Flavobacteriales; family Flavobacteriaceae; genus Flagellimonas. Next base: position 766 of record CALDPL010000236.1, read on the forward strand.
TTGCAGGAATGGTCAATCTCAACAGCCCGGTACAGATCAGGGTGACCACTGCCTATTCGGACAGCAAACTCAGCAAGATCCTCAACCTGGTCCAAGAGGCCACGGGGCATAAGGCTCCCACCGAACGGTTCATCCGCAAGTTCGCAAAGGTTTACACTCCCATTGTGGTATTGTTGGCCCTGTGCATATGTTTATTGCCCGCCCTCTTTGTGGAGCCCTATGTCTTTAGGGATTGGTTGTACAAAGCTTTGGTTTTCTTGGTGATCTCCTGTCCCTGTGCCCTGGTTATTTCCATTCCCTTGGGGTACTTTGGGGGAATCGGGGCAGGAAGCCGTAACGGAATCCTGTTCAAGGGCTCCAATTATCTGGATAGGCTTGCCCAGGTCGGCACCGTGGCCATGGACAAGACCGGAACCCTGACCGAAGGGGTCATCGAGGTAGGGGAGGTGGTCCTGAAGCCCGGTTTTGACCAAGGGGAAATCCTAAATATGGTCAACCAACTTGAAAGCCACAGCAGCCACCCGGTGGCCATGGCCATCCAAGACCATTTGGGGGAATTGTCGGAACCCGTGGAGCTGGATGCAATCGAGGAAATTCCAGGTCTTGGAATGCGGGCCGAGGTGAATGGAAAGCCCCTTGTGGTCGGAAATTACAGGCTCTTGGAGCGCTATGGAATTCCTTTTGGTCCGGAAACCGAAGCGCCATCGGCCACTGTAGTGGTCATTGCTTACGGTGGGAAATACGCGGGGCATATCACAATTACCGACCGTCTGAAGTCCGATTCCCACAAAGCGGTCAAACAACTTCAGGATATGGGCATAGAGGTCGTTATGCTCAGCGGGGACAGGAAGGTGGTGGTCGAACGATTTGCCAAAGAACTGGGCATATCCCGGGCCTATGGGGACCTATTGCCGGAGGACAAGGTTGAAAAACTCAAAGAGGCCATGACCGGTCCAAAACCCGTGGCCTTTGTTGGGGACGGGGTCAATGATGCGGCGGTGATCGCCCTTGGCGATGTCGGAATTGCCATGGGCGGCCTGGGAAGTGATGCCGCCATTGAGACCGCTGATGTGGTCATACAGGATGACATGCCCTCGAGAATTCCCATGGCGATCCATATCGGGAAGGCGACCAAGAAAATCGTTTGGCAGAACGTGTTTTTGGCTTTCGGGGTCAAGGCTGCCGTCCTGATTTTGGGTGCCGGGGGGATTGCCGGAATGTGGGAAGCCGTATTTGCCGATGTGGGCGTGGCCCTGTTGGCCATCCTCAATGCGGTACGGATCCAAAGAATGGATTTCCATTGAACTTGGCAAGGGGTCGATTCTTAAAGTAACCCCTGAATGTACGGGGTGCACCCCATTCCTAAAGCCCCGACTTAATTTAATCCAAGTTTAAGGTCCTTAACCCTTGCTTAATCTTTATTACCCTTTGGTTAGTTTTAAACTGTTGGGTATAGTTCTACTTTAGTTTTTCCAAAAACAACCACAGGTTCGATTCCCATTTATTGGGTATCGCCACCAACCAATTGAAACTATATGAAAACAGTACCACATTTTTATTTTGCATTCCTTTCGGCCTTGCTTCTATTGGGGACCGGAACCGCCCAGGCCCAGGGATGTGTAGCCATCAGACATTTTTCCACGGCCGTGGGCAATACCATGGAAAGCAATTACCTCGGAGCCGGTGACCTACAGATCGGCAGCAATTACCGCTATTTCAAATCTTTCCGACACTTTAAGGGCACCCAAGAGGAACCCGATAGGGTTGCCAACGAGACCGAGGTGATCAACCACTCCCATTCCTGGGACTTTTTTGTGACCTACGGCATCACCAACAGGCTCTACGGCAGCCTTACCATTCCAACGGTGATCAATACCCGATCCTCCCTCTATGAGCACGGCAGGACGGAACGGCACCAGTCGTTCTCCCGTGGGCTGGCCGATGTGCGGGTGGGTGCGGGATACTGGATCTTCGACCCGGAAAACCATCCCAATGGGAACATGGCCCTGGGATTGGGCATCAAATTGCCAACCGGAAACTTCAATGCCACCGATGTATTCTACAATGTGGGACCGGAGGGCAGCCCAGAAACCAGGCCGGTCGACCAAAGCATTCAGCCCGGGGACGGAGGCTTTGGGGTCACCCTGGACTTTCAATTCTACCAAAAACTGGCCGAGGGGATATTTGCCTATGGCAGCGGATTCTATTTAATCAATCCAAGGGAGGTCAATGGAATAAGGACCTTTAGGGAAACCCTGAGCCCGCTACTGGCCAACGAAGCCATCATGGCGGTACCTGACCAGTTTGCCTTTCGTGCCGGGGCCAGTTATGCCTTTGGAGACGTCGTTTCTGCATCCTTGGGCGCCCGATACGAAGGGGTGCCCGTAAAGGACCTGATCGGGGGCAACGATGGCTTTAGAAGGCCGGGGACCGTGCTTTCGATCGACCCGGGAATCTCTTTTATGAAAAACAATTTTTCCGTGAACGTCAATGTCCCATTTGCAGTGCGAAGGGAGCGTCCACAGAGTTATACGGACAAGGAAATGGAAGAACTGACCGGGGAACCCAGGAGTGGGGATGCGGCCTTTGCGGATTATTTGATCAATGTGGGGGTATCCTATCGCATTGGAAGCAAAAAAGTCAAGGTGGACCCTTCGTTGATGAACGAATTCTAGGTCTTGACCTTCATTCCAATGGCTCACAAAATCTTGAACAATCGATATCGTGCGTAGAAACTGCATTGTTTTTGTCGTGTATTTTCTGTTGTGGGGAATCGGGGCCCAGGCTCAGGACCTTGTTCTTGGAAGAGTGGTCGATGCCACCGACGGACAACCGCTTCTCGGTGCCCAGATTCTGGTGGAACCCAGTGGAAAGGGGACCCTATCAGACAATTTTGGAAGGTTCGAACTCCAGTTCGCCCCAACTGACAGCAGATTGCTCATCAGATACTTGGGTTACGGTCAAAAAGAATTTGAGCTCGGAAGGGGGACCATCGATTTGGGCACCATCACTTTGAACCGTTCCGATACCACCCTGGACGAGGTGGTCGTGAGCGCTTCTGCCAGGAACTTCAAGCCCGATTTTGTCGGAAGCAATTTCAGGATCTATCCCATTGCCATGAAGAACATCAATCCCCTGAGCACCGAAGAGGTACTGCGTACAATCCCAGGAGTCAACATTATGGTGGGACATGGGGCTGTCCAACCGCCCGAACATAAGCATCCGTGGTTCATGGGGAAGAAGATCGAGAAAAGTGTTGCTCTTGGAAGACGGAACCCCTATGGCGCCGGCTCCCTATATTGCACCGGGGGCCTACTACAACCCGGTCAGTGATCGGGTCACCTCCATTGAGGTCTATAAAGGAGCCGATCTGTTGAAATACGGTCCCAACAATATGTACGGGGCGGTCAACTATATTACGGCCCTGCCCCCACAAAAACCTACCCTGCTCCTAAAGTTGACCGGCGGTGAGCGCGATTACGCCTCCGGTTTGTTTTCTTACGGGGGGACCTGGGGGAATACCGGTGCCCTGATCGAGGGGGTATACAAAAAGTTCGGGGGATATACCGACAATTCCTCTGTGCAAGTGCTCAACCTCAATGCCAAGGTATACGCCCAATTGTCCGAGGACCAATCCCTTTACTTTAAGGTGAGCACAGTTTGAGGACAATCAGGCCTCCCTCGGTTCACAGACGCCCTTTACCTTTGACACGGATCCCACCCAAAACCCCTTGGATGCGGATCGCTTTACCATGCGACGCTATGGAATGGATATCATCCACAAATGGCTGACCTCCGACAGGCTTTCCCTGACCACTAAAATATACGCTTCCGATTTTGAACGGGACTGGTGGAGGCAGATCACCACCAAGGTCAGGGCTTCCGAATTGCAGACCTACCTCGGGGATGAGATCTTTGCCAATCGCTATTCCTACCTTTCGGGCAGGACCTTTGGGGAGGAGGACTATGTGATCGTCGGAAGGCTTTCCGGAGGATTGGAAGGGACCACCGACAGCCGCTGGATGTACCAGGTGTCCGGCCTTAAGGAAACCCAGGAACACCAATGGGAGGCCTTTGGCCGGCCCGGTGAACTGGAGGTGGGGCTTAATCTGCACCGGAAACATTCAAGGATGAACTCCTTCAGAACGACAATTCCAGATGGGCCAGGACGGGGGAGACCACTGTGGACCTCTGGTATCGGTTGTGGTCGGCCAACGCCTAATTGAGGAACAGTTTCAAAATCGATCGTCTGGGAATCATTCCCATCCTTCGATTCGAACATGTGGACATTTACCGCCAGAACCTTTTGGCCTTGGCCGCGGACCCAGACCTTCAAGATTCCGATGGAGGCAAGGAAACCAATGTGTACGATCAATTTTTGCCTGGAATCGCCCTGGAGCATCCCTTGGGAGCGGGAGAATTGTACGGCAGTGTCCACAAGGGCATGATCGCCCTTCCAAGATTTTTGGTTTTCTGGTGGAACAGGACGGGGTAATCACCAATCCCTTGGCAGGGGAATCCATCAATATGAAACCTGAACTGAGCTGGAACAAGGAACTGGGATGGAGGGGAAGCCTTTGGGACCATCGGATCCAGGGCCAGGCCACCTATTTCCACAATGCCAGCAGGAACTTCTATGCCGCGGGCCGAAACGAAGTATTCAGCGAACTGGCAAAAATCAACGTACAGGGCATTGAATTGGCCCTGGACGTCAAACTGTTCGACAGTCCCGACCAAAGCCTCCATTTTTTGGCAACCTTACCCTGATGCATTCCAAGGTCAAGGAGGGCAGATTGGAAGACCGGGACCTCTTTTCCCAAATAATCCATGGAGCGGCCACCCGTATGGAATACCTCGATATGGTGAATGCCAATCGCGACGCCTTTGAGATCTATGTGAACGACGGGGGAGGGCAGACCCTGTTGACCGACACCACGGTCGATGAGGCGGATTTTGCACAGATCGAAAGAAGTGTGGTCACCTTTGGGGAGGGTGGCATTTCGGATGCAGAGGCCCCCTATACGCCCAAGATCTCTATGAGTCTGGGCCTAACCTACAATTGGAAGGGAAGGGCCACCGGCTTCAATGTCCACCATGTGGGCGAGCAGTTTACCAAGTTCCACAACTTTGTCAACGAATCCACCGATGGGGCCATTGGGCAACTGCCCTCCTTTACCACCATCGATGCCTATTTGAACCATGACCTCAAGATCGGGGAAGGTATGGATGCAAAAATATTTGTCAATGCCAAGAACATCACCAATGAAATCTATAGGGCCTCCCGACTGATTCGGGCCACCTCAGGGCTCTTTGCCGGGGGTTTCCGCCAGATTGTGTTCGGTATCGAATTAAGGTTGTGAGCCTTCAATAAGGGGCTGCCCGATCAGGAGGCGAAGACCTCTTCAAAGAAACGGGCCATGCGGTCCCACGACCGATCACTGGCCAGGGGATTGTACATCATTCCCTGGTCAGGCGCGTTGGCATTGGGATTGGTAAAGGCATGGCCGGTATGGCCAAAGATATCCATTTCCCAAACTGCATTGCGTTCGGTGAGTTCATAGCCCAGGGCGACGATGTCCTTGGGAAAGGCAAAGGGATCTTCCCAGCCGTGAAGGACCAGGATCTTGGCCTTGATGTCCATTTCCTGTTCCAAGCCAGGGGGATCGAAGATTCCGTGGAAACAGACCGCGGCCTTGAGATCCACCCCGCTGCGGGCCAAATCCAGGGCACATTTTCCCCCAAAACAAAAGCCGATGATGCCCACATTTTCCGAATCGGCCAATTCGTGCTCCTTAACCTTCTCAAAGGCCAGGAGCAAACGGTCCAACAGTTCCTGTCGGTCCTTTAAGGCCTCGTTCATCAAAATCTCGGCCTGTTCGTTGTCCTTGGCCCTTTTTCCCTTTCCATAGACGTCCACGGCAAGGGCCAAATAGCCCATTTTGGCCAACTCAATGGCCTTTTCCTCTTCAAATTTGGACTGTCCCGTCCAAGTGTGCGCGATCAGGACCACCGGACGTTTGCCCTTTTTCCCGTTGTCGTGGGCCAAAACGCCCTGAAAGCTCCTTTCGTGACCGGAATAGTTGAATTTTTCAGTCTTTATCATAATAGGTCAGTTGTTGCTCGGACCCCTAAATTAGGGTATTTTTCAATAGGTTCACAGAACCTCCACATTGAGGATGTAAACACTCTTCCAGGGCCAATCCCCATCGCCGACCGGGACCTTGTTGATGGCATCGACGACCTCCATGCCGTCCACCACACGCCCAAAGGGGGTATAGGAACCGTCCAGATGGTAAGAACCCGGGGAGGTCACCACAATAAAGAACTCATAGGGGGATGCGAGTTTATGGGGGTTGTCCCTTTCACTGCTGGGCATGGAGATGGTGCCCCTGTGGTGGCTATGCCCCTTTCGGGTATCGGGGGGAAGCAGATACCGGCCTATGTCCGTCCTTTTTTTCATGACCTTGGGATCGTCGGTGCTGCCCCCTTGAATGATGAAATCCTTGACCACCCGATGGAACTGCGTACTGTCAAAATAATGTTTCTTTGCCAAATAGATGAAGTTGGCCTTGTGGTAGGGTACATTGTCATAGAGTTGCAGGGTGAAACTGCCCATGGAGGTGTTGATCCTCACCCTGTTTCCCTTCAACTCCTTGGCGTATTCGAAGAAAAAGTCAATGGCATTTTCCTCGGTCAGCACAAAGGGTTCCTCCTTCGGTTCGATTTCTTCGGGCACGGAATCGACTTCCATCGGGGGGATGCTGTCCCGGACAATGATTTTTTCCCCAACTTTGTCGGGTTCTTTCTTTGGGGATTCCCCACAGGAAACAAGGATCAGGAACAACAATGCGGTAAATGTGGCAGTAGACCTAGGCAACATGAAATTTGATGAATTTAAACAATTGGCCCTAAATTTAAAAAAACTCCCCCTACCCGGGGAGCCCTCCCATCATAAAATGTCCCCGGAACTTCGGATCCAATGGATGAGGGACCACAAAATAAGGGATTTCAATCCAAGGATGGCCGGGGTCATGGCACTATTCTTTCCTGATTCCCAGGGCCAGACCCGCCTGCTCTTGATCCTGAGAAAGATCTATGAGGGGGTGCACTCCGGACAGATCGGCTTTCCGGGAGGCAAGGCAGAGGAGGGAGATCGGGGAATCCTCGAAACGGCCCTTAGGGAAACCCATGAGGAGGTGGGGGTCCCTCCCCATGCCATCGAAGTGATCCGGGAGCTCAGTGAAGTATATGTGCCCCCGAGCAATTTTCTGGTCAAACCCTTTATGGGCCTTTACCAAGACCCCAGGCCCTTTGTAAAGGAGGAAGGGGAAGTCGAAGAAATCGTGGAGGTGCTTTTAAGGGATTTCATGGATGAATCCAATCGCATTGTTGAAAACTTGACTACTTCCTATGCCGAAAACATAAGTGTACCTGCTTATAGATTAAATGGTTATACGGTATGGGGGGCCACGGCCATGATGTTGGGGGAAATCCAGGAACTATTGCGGATGGCACATTGACCGCTATTTTGTAAATTTGGGATCAATTCAAAATCATGGGTATTTTCAAGAAAAATCCTTTCGGCCATTATTTGTTCTTGAAACGATGGTTGATCCTGATCGCCGGTATGGCCACGCACCAGCGCTATAAAGGATTCAATACCTTGGAAATCGAAGGCTCCCAGGTCATTCGGGACCTTCCCGATACCAATGTGCTCTTTGTGAGCAACCACCAGACCTATTTCGCCGATGTTGTGGCCATGTTCCATGTGTTCAACGCAAGCCTGAAGGGCAGGGACGATTCCATCAAGAACATGGGCTACCTATGGAACCCCAAACTGAACATCTATTATGTCGCTGCCAAGGAGACCATGAAAAAGAGCCTCTTGACCAAGATATTGGCCTATGCCGGTTCCATCAGTATCGAAAGGACCTGGAGGGCCGATGGGCATGATGTGAACCGACAAGTGAAGTTCAGTGATATCAGCAATATTGCCAAGGCATTGGACGACGGTTGGGTGATCACCTTTCCCCAGGGAACCACCACTCCCTGGAAGCCCTTGAGAAAAGGGACCGCCCATATCATAAAAAGGTACAAACCGGTGGTGGTCCCGGTAGTGATCGATGGCTTCAGACGTTCCTTTGACAAAAGGGGCCTAAGGGTCAAAAAGAAGGGAATCCTCCAATCCATGCAGATCAAGGCCCCCTTGGAGATCGATTATGAAAATGAATCCATCGAGTCGATCCTGGAAAAATTGGAATATGCCATAGAGCAACACCCTTCCTTTCTCAAGGTGGTTTCCAAAGAAGATCTCATGGCCTATGAGGCCGAGAACGAAAAGAGGCGCTACAGCTATAAAGGGGATTGATCCAAAGATTTTTCAAGAAATATTTGTAAGTTTATATTGGCATTTGTTGCCAAAAACCCGATTTAGGGGCGACCGAACCATCAAGCTGACCAGACCGAGGACATAGGGATACCATGGACTTCCGGCCACATCCATAGCTTGAATTGTCCATGGGTATCCTCCATGCCGCCACGCCCGGTCCACCCGGACCTGGTGTGGATTGAACCCATTTCGATGGGTAGGACAAAGAAGTTAATTCCCAAGCCGAAGATGAAAAGGTCCTTGCTGCTGTCATTCTTGTGCACCTGTGCGATCCATTCCCAGCAAAGGATTGAACTGACCTATGCAGCGGAGAATGGAACGATCACGATCCAAGGGGAGGCCCCCAAGGTCAAGGTTCCCATGGAATATGCCCTGGTGTTGACCGGAATCAATTCGGCCCATGTCGGGGCAATCGGTAGATTGCAGGCCCGGGAATTTGTATCCGACATCCCGGAATTGCTTCGGCCCCTCTTCCCCGGGATCGGGGACAATTCGTTTTTCGAGAGTATTGAAATGGAGCCGGAAAAAGAGCGAAGCCCCTTCCTCCATGCCGTTGGGACCTTTGGGAAATTGGAACGGATCGGGGAACTGGGGGACGCCCTATACGCGGAAACCCGTTTTGCCCCCGACACGGCAAGGGCCCGGGCCCGGTGCGATCAATTGTTGGAGGAGCTGCAATCCAGCTCCTTGGAAAGATTGAAGCTGGAGGTCGAGCAGGCCCAATATTATATCGAGGCCCTTATACAGAGCTATTCCGTACAGATCGAAACGGTAGGGATATCCGATTCCCTGCAGCACAAATTGGTCCAGGAATATTCTGTCCTCAGGAGAATCAAGGATAGGCTGGAGCGGCGTGACCATCTTGAAATCCTGGGTTTTATGGAGCGCTCCCTCTATGCCACGGATTCGATCTTTATTGGAAGGTTCAGGGCAGAAGGGGATGTGGTGGACCTCGAATTGGAACTGACGGACACCTATACCGGGGAATTCCTGTACGAAGGCACCCTGAGCTTTATGGCCCACGGCAATTTTTCCTTTGATTTTTCGACTGGTTTTTTCTATACCGATCTTGTGGACCATCGGTATTATCAAATGCCCGAAAGCGGAATCGACCGACTGCACCTTGAGGAGCAGGGGGAAGTGGACCTCTCCATTGGGGCCCTGGCCCATTTCTCTTACAAACTTTCCCCAGGATTCGCTGCGGGCATTGCAGTGGGAACCTCCCTATCCCCCTTGGACGGAAACCTGCGCTACCTTTTGGGACCGAGTATGACCCTCGGACACCAAAAGCAATTTTCCCTCAGTTTTGGATGTGCCCTGTCCCGCTTGGATCGGCTATCCGATGGGGTGGCCCGGGATGCCCAAGGGCATTTCCTTCCGAGCGGGCAGCCGATACCGATGGTCAAAAAAACGGTCACCGGCCTTTTTGTCGGGGCCACCTACAACCTAAACCGTAAAAGACCATGAAAAACAAACAATTCCTGATCAACCTCTTGGTGGTACTGGCCCTGCTCGGCTTTTTGGCCTCCTCGATCTTTATCTTCCAAAAAGCCTTTGCACTCTTGGATTCCCAAGGACATCTCCCAGAGGGGTATTCCATGGGCCTGAACCCCGCCCTGATCCATATTGCCAATGGGCTCACCGGCTTGGTCGGGGGCATCGTGGCCGCGGCCTTTGGGACACAAGCCTCAAAATCCCCTCCCTCCGGAGCGGATTCCACGCAGCACCTCAAATTAAGGAGCCTGGGAAACCTGGTCTATTCCGGCACAGAAGAGGCCCAAACCCCCAAGCTCGGGATGGCAAAGGCGAGGTACGGATTTTTTTACGCCCTGGCCTATATCCTGGTCGGGCTTGCCGCCCTGGTCATATGGGCGGTTTTGGGGGAAAATACCATTCCCGTGGTCTCCAATACGGCGGCCACCTTTCTAGGCATGATGATCCCGATCGTGGCCACTTATTTTAAGGATTGAACAAAAAAAATACAGCTATGGATAAAAAAACAGTTGTTTTGGAGAGCTACCCCGATTTCCTTCAGGGCAGGATAGAAAAGAGGGAACGGGAACGCAACAGGCATATGCCCAACTATGTCAATGGGAACATTTCCCAATTGGTGATCGATGACCTCAAGCTTTGGCGGGTGGGGGTATTGAAGGTCAGTTTTAAGGGTGGGGACCCAAGTTTGCACAAAAAGTTGGCCGAAGCCGCCAAGATCTGGTCCCAATACGGAAACATCGAATTTGATTTTGGCCATGACCCAAAGACCCAAACCTATCGCAGCTGGACCCCTACGGATACCAGCCATATCAGGGTAGGATTCGACCAGGAAGGATATTGGTCCCTTGTGGGTACCGATAGCTCCGATCCTGAAATCGTGGGCCCCGGGGAAATTACCCTGAACCTCTCCGGCTTTGACGTGCAACTGCCGGTAAATTGGAAGACCGTGGTCCTGCATGAATTTGGCCATGCCCTGGGTTTCCACCACGAACACCAAAGCCCGGATCTCGAATGTGATTTTGATTGGCCAAAGGTCTATGATTATCTGGCCGGTCCGCCCAATTATTGGCCCAAATGGAAGGTGGACCACAATTTGAGGCAGCTCAATAGGGGCAATTTGACCTATTCGGCCCACGATAAGAATTCCATCATGCACTACAGTTTTCCCGCGTGGATGTTCATCACAGGGGAGAAGTCCCCATGCCATACCCCGGAAAACCTGGAACTTTCGGCCGAGGACAAGAACATGATGGCGGAAGCCTATCCCATGGAGCCTGAAAGGATACAACTATTGGATGCCTATAGGATGGGCAATCTGGAATCCCTGGCCCAAAACCGTTCCCTGACCAAAAGCCTACGACAGCAGCACAGGAATCATCTGGAATACTATATGGGGTGCCAATGAGTGTCTTGGAACCCACGGTGGGACCGCAAGTTCAAAATTCCAATTTTTTGAGTTCGTTGTAGTTTCCCCTGAGCCTTTTGAGGAGGATTCCGTAGAGCAATTTGTAGAACAACCAGATCAGCAAGAGCACAAAGCCGGTGAACACCACCGATACGGCGATGACCATGGCCCAAAATGCCAGGGTGTTGACTTCCTTGGATGCTGCCTCCACGATTTGTTTGCCCTGGGGGGAATACAGAAGGGCCCCGTACATATAGGTTATGGAACTGGCGGCAAAAATGATCAGGTTGAACCATACGTATTGGGTCACGGTCCGTTTAACCTTGAGGATGGTCATCATGAGTTTACTTGAAGAATCCGTAACGGATATTTTTTTGTAGTTCACGTAGAACTTATAAATGAAATAAAGGATGACCACATAATTGAAGATATTCAGGCCGACGACCATTTTGTGGATGTGCATGGCCTTGAGTTCCATAATGGACTCGGGATCATTGAGCAAAATATTGATGCCTGCCCAAAATACGAACTCGATGATGCTGATCAGAAAGATCCACTTCACCAGCGAAGAGGATTTTTTCCAGATCATTTTATAGAGTTCATCATAAGAGAGTTTGGGAAGATCGGCTTCCCTTTTTTGCCAATCTCTCTTCAATAGTTCCAATTCATCCAAATCATCCACCATATCTAGGGATTTAAGATGGTTCTTAATTTATTTTTCACCCGATTCATTTTCACTCTGGCATTTACCTCAGTGATTCCCAGGGTCTCGGATATTTCCGAATAGTCCTTGTCCTCCAGGTAAAGGAACACAAGGGCCTTGTCGATATCCCCGAGTTGCCTGACCGCATCGTACATAAGTTTCAATTGCCGCTCTTGGGTATCATCGTACTCATGGGCCTTGATCTTATGGATCACGGAATCATAATCCTGGGTGGCCACCCGTTTCTTGGATTTACGGTACAGGGTTATGGCCGTGTTCAGGGCGACCCGGTACATCCAGGTACTGAACTTGGCGTCCCCCCGAAACTTGGGGTATGCTTTCCACAATTGTATGGTGATTTCCTGGAAAAGGTCGTTATGCGCCTCCCTGTCGTTGGCATATAGGCTGCACACCTTATGAACAATGTTCTGATTGTTCTCAAGCTCGGTCACAAAACGATGTTCCAGTTCTTTATTCACCAAAGGTCGGTAGGTTTGTTCAATTAGTATATAATGGGTCGGATTTGTTACAGTCCTGGGTAAAAATACCCAATTCCGATTATCGGTGGTCCGCTGGGGTCCACCACAGGTACAGAAATACAATGCACTGGTCCCTTTCGCTTCCCATGGCCCCCTTGACTCCTTTATTCGCCCATGATCCAGATATTTTTGATCGGGAATCTAAAATTAACAAAAAGCGGTCCCAAAATGATAGAGAGCGGGGAGGATTGATTAATTTTGTATCCATGTCCAACAGTATGAATATCCCACAGTCAAGTTCCCCAAGAGTCATCATAATCGGTGGCGGGTTCGGAGGTATAGCCCTGGCAAAAAAACTGAGTAAAAAGGAGGCCCAAGTAATTTTGTTGGACCGTCACAACTACCATACCTTCCAGCCCTTGCTCTATCAAGTGGCCACAGGCGGTCTTGAACCGGATTCCATTGCCTATCCCATCCGAAAGGTATTGCAGGGCTATCCGAACTTCTATTTTAGGCTGGCCCAAGTCCTGGAAGTGGATGCCAAGGGCAAGAGGGTGATCACCAATATTGGGGAGATCCAATACGATTATTTGGTGGTGGCCACGGGTTCACAGACCAACTTTTATGGAATAAAGGGGATTGAAACCTTGGGCATGGCCATGAAATCGATACCACAGGCCCTGAATCTAAGGAGCCTGATTTTGGAGAACTTTGAACAGGCCCTTCTCACCGACGACCTCCATGCACGGGAAGCCCTGATGAACTTTGTGATCGTTGGGGGAGGCCCCACGGGGGTGGAGCTGGCCGGAGCCCTGGCCGAGATCAAAAAAGGAATCCTGCCCAAGGATTACCCGGACTTGGATACCCGTCGGGTACAGATCAACCTGGTCCACGGTGGGGAACGACTGCTCGATGCCATGAGCGTGAAAGCCTCCAAGAAGGCCGAGAAATTCCTTGAGAGCCTGGGGGTCAATGTATGGAAGGATGTTCAGGTCACGGATTATGACGGGAATATCGTAAGTACCAATACCGACATTACCTTTGAGAGTGCCACCCTGATCTGGGCGGCCGGGGTGCATGCCGTATCCCTCAAAGGAATGGATGCCCCGGAACTTCTGGCCAGGGGAAGACGGTTAAAAGTGAATTCCTATAGCCAAGTGGAAGGTTTTGAAGAAATTTTTGCCATCGGAGATGTGGCCCAAATGGTTACGGAGGCCTATCCCAACGGACATCCCATGATGGCGCAACCCGCCATCCAACAGGGGAGAAACCTTGGGGACAATTTGGTCCGCCTGCTCGAAGGAAAACCCATGAAACCCTTTGTGTACAGGGACAAGGGCAGTATGGCCACCATAGGAAGGAACAAGGCCGTTGTCGACCTCCACCGGTTCAGGTTCCAGGGCGTGTTCGCCTGGTTTGTATGGATGTTCGTGCATCTCTTCTTTCTGATCGGATTTAAAAATCGGATCGTGGTGTTCATCAACTGGGTATACAATTACATCCGCTTTGATCGGGAGGCCCGTTTGATCATACGGCCCTTCAAAAAACAAAACCAGGTCGATCGGGACAAATTGATTCAAGAACAGGTACAGGGCCCGACCACCACATCCTAGGTATCGATTCCTTTATCGCCTTCGAGCTGCGTGAAACCTGGATCCATGTTCTTTCTCGGATGATGGTCATTTAGGATTTGGGCCAAATGGGTCCGGTCCAGGTGCATATAGATCTCGGTGGTGGTAATGCTCTCATGGCCCAGCATTTGTTGGATGGCCCGCAGGTCCGCACCGTTTTCAAGGAGATGGGTGGCAAAGGAATGCCTTAAGGTATGGGGGGATATGTTTTTTTTAAGGCCAATCTTTTCGGCCAATCCTTTGATCAGGGTAAAGACCATGGCCCGGCCCAGCTGTTTGCCCCTGCGGCCCAAAAAGACAAAGTCACTGTGATCCCGCTCAATGGGTAGGTGGGGCCGGACCTCCTTCCTGTACAGATCTATATATTTTATGTTCGTTTTTCCAATGGGAACAAATCGCTGTTTGTTGCCCTTCCCGGTGACCCGGATGAACCCCTCGTCAAAAAACAGGTCCGAAAGTTTGAGATCCACCAATTCGGAGACCCGCAGGCCACATCCATAGAGCGTTTCCACGATGGCCCGGTTGCGTTCCCCTTCGGCCTTGGAAAGGTCTATGGCGGCTATGAGATTGTCGATTTCCTTTGTGGACAGGGTGTCGGGAAGCTTTCTTCCGATCTTTGGGGTCTCGATAAGGGCCATGGGATTGTCCTCCCTGTAGTTCTCAAAGATCAAATAGTTGAAAAACCCCTTGAGCCCCGAAATTATCCTGGACTGTGTCCTGGGATTCAGGGTTTTGGCCACTTCATAGTTGAACTGTTCCAACAACTCCCTGGAAACTTCCACCGGGCTAACCTGGATATTGTGCCCATGGAGGTAACCCACCAGCTTTTGAAGGTCCAGAAGGTAATTCACAATTGAATTTTTGGAAAGCCCCCGCTCGATCTTCAGGTAGTTTTGATAGTCTTCCAACGCCTGTTCCCAGTTCATGGACCAAAGATAACCACATTCAGGGATCAAATAAGTATGGTTTTTGGACCGTCAAACCGCAATTAATAGGATTTTTAACACAAATGGACACTAATGTACTTTAGAAAGCGTTTAAGTCTTACTAAAATTTCAACAATGGGAAAAATAAGAATTGGAATTTTGTCCATGGCCATGTTGGCCCTAGGGTATACCGCCATGGCACAGGATGTTGACCGAACCAGCTTCAAAGCAGGTTTTTACGCTGGACTGCCCATGGGGGATGCCAAGGATTTTTCAAGCTTTGGGCTGGGGCTCGACCTAGGGTACCACTGGGGAGTCTCCGAACTGATCGATGTGGGAGTGGTCACGGGATTTATGAACGCCTTTGTGGATACCGATTCCGCTGCTGGAGCGGCAGGTTTTGACGATTTTCAGATTGTGCCCGTGGCGGCGGCCTTCAGGATTTATCCCACCTATAGCTTTAAGTTGGGAGCGGATGTGGGCTATGGTGTGGGCATCAACGAGGGAAATGAAGGTGGCTTTTACTGGAGGCCCACCATGGGATACAACCTCAGTGGCAACACCGAACTCAATGTGTCCTATCTCAATGTCAGCAACGATGGGGATTTCTCCATGCTGACCTTGGGGGTGATCTTCCTGTTCTAAAGGGGCATCCCTGCTGGGGATTCTAGGGTGACAAAAGCAGTGATTTTCATAATTCGGGGGATCTTTTTATAGCTCTTTTTAGACGGGTAGTCAGGATTCTCATTTTGACTAAGACCCCTCCAATGTGCAATTCATCTTAGTACACGACAAAAATTTAAACGTCTGAAAAAACGTTCAAAAAAAGTAAGAAATAATTAGGATAAACGTTGATGTTCAGTATATTAAAGGAAAACTACCACGTCATGCCTTTAAAAAGAACACCAGTCCAAGTACCGAAGATACACAATTGCTGATGATGTTCAGGGACCATTTCGGAAGCTTTCTCAATTTGGCCAGGATCCGTCTTGTCTGCCATTTTATCACGGCCGCGAGCAAGGTTCGCACTGTGAACTATTCCAAGCTTTCGGCCGGATTCCTCGCCGGGGCCGATGCCCTGAGCAATTACCGGCGTATCCAGCGCTTCATGGCCGGTGCGGCATTGCCCATGGAATGGGTGGCCAGGTTCATTTTTGCGCTCCTGCCCCTTAAGGGGCCCCTGGTGCTGGTGATGGACCGTACCAATTGGAAGCTCGGTGAGAGCTGGCATCAACATATTGATGCTTGGGGTGGTATACAAAAACGTGGCCTTCCCCCTGATGTTCCGTATGCTGGACAAACGTGGAAACTCCAACACGGCGGAACGTATCGCACTGGTCAGGGACTTCATCGCCTGGTTCGGCAGGGACCGCATCGACTGCCTGTTGGCCGACCGGGAGTTTGTGGGGGAGGATTGGATGGACTTTCTGGCCCAGGAGAACATCAGGTACCATATCCGGATCAGGAACAATTTCAAGGTGTTCTGTCCGAGAAAACAAAGGGAGATCAAGGCCTGGCACCTGTTCAATGACCTGAAGGTGGGGGAGCTCAGGCACTACAACCGGATTGTCAGGATAAACGGGCAGTTGTGCTATCCTTCAGGGACGAAGCTGGTCAAGGATGGAAAGGTGGACCCCCTGATCCTGGTTTCCTTCAACAGACCGCACCGGGCAGTGGAACAATATGGGATGCGATGGCAGGTGGAAACGCTGTTCAGGGGCCTGAAATCAAGTGGGTTCAACATCGAGGACACCCATGTGGTGATCCTGGAGAGGTTGGAGAAAGCCAGTGATGATAGAATATTCAGATTGAAAGATGCCCTTCGTCTAGGCGTGGCGGAGCGAAGCATTCAGAAACTTACGAATATTGATCCTTGGTTTATTCGTCAGATCAAAAATCTGGTGGAT
>CALDPL010000237.1 GCA_937911965.1 uncultured Allomuricauda sp.
CTATAGTTACACAAAAGGGAATGGTAGATAGAGTATACATTTCCAACCATTGAAGGGTGTGTAATTTAAAGTCTGTCCTCCTTCCCGCCCCTTCGGGGGGTACCCCCCGAAGGGGCGGCGGCCAAATCCAGGGGCAGCCGGTCCCCAAATTTAATATAAAGTTGCTGGACCGTCAAGCTCCAGTTCTGCAGGGGGCTGGTCCATTTCCTCTCGATGTTCTTGGTGGCCAGGTACACCAGTTTGAGCAGGGCCATGTCGTTGGTGAAGGCCCCCTTGGTCTTGGTCACCTTGCGCACCTGCCTATGGAAGCCCTCCACGGCATTGGTGGTGTAGATGATCTTGCGGATCGGTTCGGTGTACTGGAAGTACTGGGAGAGCTCCTCCCAGTTGCGCTGCCAGCTCTCGATCACCACGGGGTATTTCTTGCCCCATTTTTCCTCCAGCTCCAATAGGGCGTCCTCGGCCACCTGCTTGCCCGTGGCCCGGTAGACGGACTTCAGGTCCCCCATGAACTCCTTTTTGTCCTTGGAGGCCACATATTTCAGGGAATTGCGGATCTGGTGCACGATGCACTTCTGTACCTGGGTCCTGGGGAACACGCCCAAGATCGCCTCGGTGAACCCGCTGAGGTTGTCCGTGCAGGCGATAAGGATGTCCTTCAGCCCGCGGTTGTTCAGGTCGGTGAGCACCTGGAGCCAGAAGTTGGCCCCCTCGCTCTCGGAGATGTACATTCCCAGCACTTCCTTGTACCCGTCCTTGTCGATCCCAAGGATATTGTACAGTGCCCTGTGCTCCACACGGCCCTCCACCCTTACCTTGTAGTGCATCGCATCGAGCCATACAATGCAGTACACGGGGTCCAGGGGACGGTGCTGCCAGGCCCTTATATCGGGTATGATGCGGTCGGTGATCTCCACAAGGACGTTGTGGGATATCTCCGTGTCGTACATTTCCTTGATATGGGCCGAGATGTCCCGGTAGCTCATCCCAAGGCCATAGAGGCCCAGGATCTTATCGGAGAGGTTGTCCGCCAAAATGGTCTGCCGCTTTTTCACGATCTCCGGCTCAAAGCTGCTGTGGCGGTCCTGGGGCGTGCTGAGCTCGAAAGTGCCCGCGCCCGACCTGAGGGTCTTCTTTTTCTTCCCATTGCGCTTGTTGCCCTTGGAACGCTCCGCCTCGCCCAAATGGGCCTCCATCTCGGCCTCAAGGGCCTTGTCAAGAAAATTCCGGAGCAGGGGCGCAAAGGCGCCGTCCTTGCCAAAAAGGCTCTTTCCGGTGGTGAACTGTTCAAGGGCCTTCTTTTCCATTCTGTCAATTTCTTCCTGTGTCATTTTAAATTTCTGTTTGAACGTTAATATATGAAATCATTCAGACAGACTTTAAATTACACCCTCGTTTAATTTGGCGAATAACATGCAAGAGGAAAGATTTTGTAAGGGGTTTGAGGTCACCTATTTAAAGGATGTTGATTAGCAGTAGTTATAGTCCTAAAAAAATACCATATATACCAATATGGGGAGCTTGCTTACACAAACTCCCCAATATCAAAATCATCCAGATTGTTTGTCCGCAAAGTGGAAGAACCGGTGTCCGTTTCAGTAGAAAGGCTTTTATCCAACAGCATGGCTATTTTTTGGGAAGCACTTTCCATAGAATTTTCCAGTAGGTCGAATAAATCGGTTCCCTGTATTTTTTTTTTGTACTATGGCTACCGCTGTTTCCTTCTGGGAGGGCTCCAAGCTGTCTTTTTGCAGCAGCATCCCCACGGTGCTTAGTTCCTCGAAGGTAACCCCCTGGGCAAAAACGTTATCGCCTCCGGAATTTCCATACCTGTTCCATTCTTCTTCCTCTTCTTCAAAATCAGGCGTATTGTTTATTTCAATTGAAAAGGATACCAGTATTTCAATTCAAAAGTATACCATTCTTTTTTAAATAAAAAGATGGTCAGTGCCTTCCCCGGGGGGTACCCCCCGGGGAAGGCACTGCGGGTGCCCGGATCCTGGTGGTCGTTTTTTTCATTTTCCCATCATTTTTTTGGTTTCTTTGATCCTGTAGGATTCCCCGTTCATGTTCACCAGATGGGCCCTGTGTGTGATCCGGTCTACCAGGGCCGCTGTAAGGACCGGATCTCCGAAGATCTCCTCCCAGCGTTCAAAGCCCAGGTTGGTGGTTATGACCGTGGATTTTCGTCCTGTCCTCAGGGAAAGGTGGTTGAAGAGCAGTTCGGAGCCCTCCCTGTCAAAGGATACATATCCGAACTCGTCACAGATCACCAGGTCCCATTTCTCGAACCTGGCCTCCATGGCCCCCAGGGTCTTTTGGGAATGTGATTCCCGGAGCTGGGTGAGCAACCGGTGGACCGTGGTGAACAGGACCCTGTGGCCCTTTAGACAGGCCTTCAGCCCCAGGCCGACGGCCATGTGGGTCTTCCCCGTCCCGGGGTTGCCGGCCAGGACGACGTTCTGTCCCGAGGCGATGAAGTCCAGGCGCTCCAACAGGGGTAGCTTCTCCCGGGCATCCTGGGGCAGGTGGTCCCGCTTCAGGTCCTCCAGGAGCATCTTCGAGGGGAATCCCGCCCTTCGCACCAGGGCCTTCTTGCGGTTCTGTGAGCGCGAATCATATTCGCACTCCATCAGCCCAAGGAGATATTCCTCGAAGCTCAGGCCGTCGATGGCGGCCTGTTTGGCCATCTCCAAAAATTCACGGTGGAACATCGGCAGGCGCAGCTCCTTGCTGTATTGCCGTATTTGGTCGTTTACGTCCTTTTCCATGG
>CALDPL010000238.1 GCA_937911965.1 uncultured Allomuricauda sp.
TTTGCTGGCTGGACAGCGGCACTTTCCAAAGCGCCTTTCCCCAGGCGTCGTTGTAGATGGCCGTCTCCTGGGGCCGGTTCAGGTCATATTCGAATCGGCTGTCCCTGCCGGCCAGGACAATGGGCTGGGTTTGGACCATTTCCATGGTACAGGGGTCCTCCTCGTACCAACGTTCATATTCATTGTGATGGCAAAGCTCCCAAAGGGACTTCCTGAACTGATGGCCATCGTGGACGGCGGCACAAAGCCAGGGCACATAGGATTCGATCTTTAGGGTAAAGGAATAGTCCCAGCTGACCGCTTCAAAACATGCTCCCCTTTCTATGCGATCGAGGATATCCACAAGGGTACACCTAAGCATTGTCCACCTCGTTGCGCAGTCTCGACCTGCGGTCAAAGGCCTTGAGCTTGGCCATGACCTTGCTCTCGATAAAATCGATCACCTTGGCCTGTAATTTGGTCTTATAGGCCTTGTTGATGTAGGTAATCCCCCCTGGGGACATCACATTGACCTCGACCAGTTTTCCCCCGATCACATCGATGCCCACAAAATAGAGTCCGTCCTTGACCAGTTTTGGTCCGATCTGTTTACAAAGGGCCTTTTCCTGTTTGGTCAGGCTGTGTTTGGCCACCGAGCCCCCGGCCGTAATATTGGACCTGTGGTCGTCCATTCCCGGAATCCTTCGCAAGGCCCCTATGGGTTCCCCGCCCAATAGCAATATTCGTACGTCCCCTTGGTCCGCCCCTTCTATATAATCCTGGAGGATGACGTAATTGGAGCTCCCATCCGAATTGGTCACATAATAATCCAGAAGGGAGTTGATATTGGACATGGCGGCCTTTTCTATGAGAATGACCCCGGACCCCCATAACCGTTCAGGGGTTTCAATATCATTTTATCGGCAGGGGAATTCTTGATCTGCTGGATCAGGTATTTCTTGTTCTTCGAAACATGGGTGGTGGGGATGATATTGCTATGGGCATCCCCGAAAGCGGCCGTATAGAGTTTGTTGTTGGCCTCCCTAAGGCCCTGTAGGGAATTCACTATGAACACATCGTCCTTGACCGAATCCAGAAAATTGAGCATCAGGGGATCCAGAGGGGGATTGGCCCGCATAAAGATCACGTCGAAACCGGCCAAGGGCAGCATTTCTTCCCGGGTGGTCACTTGTTTGTAGAAGGTTTTGGGGCTGCTCGATATTTTGTCCATCCTATTGATCACCGTACAGAACGCGCTGGTCACGCTGTTGCGGATGGTCAAATTGGCCGGGGTGCACAGGGCGACCCCGTGCTTTCTAAGGACACACTCATGTATCAGCGCCAGGGAAGTGTCGGCATCCGGCTTGATATCCTCCCATGGATACATTAAAAAACAAATGTTCATGGCGCATGCTTTTTATGGGTTAGAATTCCTGTTTCCTTTCCAGACCATCACCCGGGGCCTTGCCCACGGATTTGGCCACGACCAGGGAGACCATGGCGTCCCCTGTAATGTTCACCACCGTCCGGCACATGTCCAGGGGACGGTCCACCGCAAAGATCAGGGCAAGTCCAATGGCGAGCTTGTCGGGGGGAAAACCAATTGACTCAAGGACAATGACCACCATCACCATCCCCGCTCCGGGTACGGCAGCAGACCCAATGGAGGCCAACAGCGCGGTGAGCACGATGGTCAATTGATCCCCAAAGGTCAGGTCAAAGCCCAGGGCCTGGGAGATGAACACCGCTGCCACACCCTGGTACAGGCTGGTGCCGTCCATGTTTATGGTCGCCCCCACCGGGAGCACGAAACTGGTCACTTCCTTGTCCACGCCCATATGCTCTTCCACCCGTTCCAT
>CALDPL010000239.1 GCA_937911965.1 uncultured Allomuricauda sp.
AATAATCCGTATAATCAAAGGCTTTTTCAGTCGCGGCAATATTCACCGTTTCCCCATCAATGATAAAAACCAGTTTTTTGATATAGTTCAGTTGGACTTCTTGTTTTCTGGATTCCACTTTTCCAGACCCAGTTTCCAGCTCATTGAAAAGGCCTGATTGGAGTTGGGTAATATACTTTTTGAAGGCACCCTGGTATCCAGAAATTCTTTCCATATACTCCAATCGTTTCATTCTTTGTGGTCTCAACAGCTCAAATAATAAGCTTTGATGATATTGAAGGAGCTTATCGGGATAGGTTGAATATTTAAACTGTGAATCAAAATCCGGGTCCACCAACCAGTAGGGAGGGTTGAAGGCATGCTCCAAAAGAAATCCCAAGGCTTCCATTTGGGCTTCCCAGTCAAGTGGAGTATAAAGATTTCCAGGTTGATCTATGGATTTGTAATGGATGTCATAGCCACCGATCATGGAGACCAAACGCCTCATATGATTGTACCACAATTCCAAGCTGTTTTCATAAAGACGCTTCAACCTGGTATAATCCTTCCCTTCTTGGCAAGCTTCGGGAATCAAATCAACTACTCTTTCTAGATTCTTCAAGGCCATTTCAGTACTTCGTACCGGGTCATTGGTCTCCACGACCTCATTGGTAGCTGATGGGCCGATCACTTCATGGTGACTGTTATTGAAGCGGTACCAAGGAATTGTATCCTGCAATCGTATCAACTCCTCTAATGCAATTTCTTCATCTTCGGGGGTAGTGTCCGGTGGAAACTCCATATAAGCCCATTTAATAGTATAACTATCGGCGGGGCCCACTTTCTGAAGTAGTAGGGTTGGGGGAATACTGTCCTCGGGCCGGGGAAGGTTGTTTGGCCTTGCATAGTTCATAATACTTGGGGTATGACCCATGACTTCCAACCATTCCCTATCGTTCATTTTGTCAGTGGGATAACTGTTCTCCCCAAAGTTGCCATCTTTGATTCCAAATACATGACCCGCTTCATGGGCCGCCAAGCTTTGGTACATTTCCCCAATGAGTTCATCTGGAAAAGGGAACTTTTGGGCCCTTTGGTCCAAAGGCGAGGCCCTTATAAAATATCGGTCCTCAAGGTTTTCGGGGGAAGCCCCCAAATGTATATCGCCTTTTAGGATCTCACCGGATCTTACATCCACAATAAGGGATACAGTTCCTCCATAAACTTCATTCTCCGATCCCCTCAAATACTTCTTTTGGCCCCAGAACACTATGTTGTTGTCAATACTGTGAATCTGCCATTCTGTCAAACTGTCCACCTCCTTAACCACCAAGGCATCCTTAAAGCCAGCCGATTCAAAGGCCGACAACCATTCCTCTATCCCTGCCTTGACATAGGGCCTCCATTTCTTTGGGATTTCAGGGGACATCAAAAAAGTAATGGGTTTTACTGGAACACTTATTTTTTGTTCTTTGAACTTCTTTTCAAGTTGCCATTTACTTATGTTGGCAATACTGTTCTTGTCACCAAACTTGATTGAAAAATATTTCTCGTTAGAAAATCCCATTCGATAATCAAAACGTCTTGCTTTCATGGTACCATCCATGGCACTAAAAGAAAGATAAACCGGAATCGACACATTGGTTCCATCCTTCACCACACCTCTTCGGGTTTTGATGATTACTTCGTTATCAAAGTTCTTGGCATCCATAATCAAACTGATCTGTGGTACCAGACTTTCTGTAAACCCCCGGCTCCATTCGATTTGCTGCCTTAAAACAAAATCGGTAATATCAATGGTTTGGATATTAGTGTTATCATTTCCTTTCACCAAAGGAAAAACGGCCAAAATGCTTTCATCAAGCACCAGTTTTGGAATCAATGGCAATATGATTCCAGCAGTCGAATGAATGCTCGGGACCTTCAAGAGAATTTTATCTTGATGTTGGGACCAAGCAACCTGAAGATATTTGCGCTCGTAACTTTGATCATAACGAACCATTAATATGGACTTATTCATTACTTCCTCCGGAATGTTCAGATAGAGCCGGTCACCTTCCATGAAGCTGGTCAAAAAAGCTTCCTTTTCGGAAAGCAGCAAATTGTCCACATTAAGTGCACTGTCCATTATCCGGGCATTGGAGCTCCCCAATGTGAAGACGGACCACATAGAAATAAGCATGATTTTTTTCATCGCATTTTTTTCAGTAGGGAATAAACCCAATCAGGCCAATATCAATTCAGCTTGGTTACTCTCGATTTTTCCATTCTTCTAATAACCGTCGTTTTGGGGCAAAAGATTGGGATTGGTCTCCAGCTCATTTTCTGGGATGGGCAGCAAAAGATCGGTGGGCCTCCAATTTTGTTTAAGAGGTTCCATCACAGCTTCTGCCAGGCCCGTTCGTTTTAGGTCAAACCAACGCAGCCCTTGTTCCGCAAACAGCTCCACCCGGCGTTCTTGAAGGATGGCATCCAACAATTCAGGGGATGTGTTTGCCGTGCTGTTTGGCAATCCGGCCCTGCTTCTTATGGTATTTAAATCCTCCCGGGCAGTGTCAAGTTCCCCCATTTGTGCCCTGGCCTCCGCACGTATCAGGTACTGTTCGGCAAGTCGGAATAAAATGGAATATTCCAAGGACTCCGTTTCTAGAAATATTGCCTTGTATTTATGGGCAAAGGACAGAGTGATAGTGTTGTCCGAATTTGAAATATTCCCCACCCAATGGTTGGTCCTTTGATCGCCCGGTTCAAAAGCTGCCAGGAGGGACTCGGTCAAAGCAAAGGTTTGCCCGGGAATTCCCCGGATAACCAATTGATTGGCCTCCTGAGTATTTCGTGGGTTAACTCCAGATTTTAATTGCCAGATGGTTTCAGAAGACCCCTTCAGGAATACCTCATCCAAATCCGGTTCCAAAACGAAGGCATCGATCAGTTCTGTGGCCGTCGAAGCTGCCAATTCCCATTTTTCGGTATATTGGTACATTCGGGACAAAAGGGCTCTGGCGACCCATTGATCGGGAAACACACGTTCACTGGAACCAAGGTCTTGGCCTTCCATCTTGATTACGGCATCCTTGAGGTCCGCAATGATCTTTTCATATACTTCCGTTTCGGGCATTCGGGACACCACATTGTTCCCCAAATAGTCCGTAGTGGCCACATAGGGGATATCTCCAAAGATGGACGCCAATAGACTGTGTACATAGGCGCGGACAAATAGCGCTTGTCCGGTGAATCTATCCTTTTCCCCAGAGGTCATCACTTTGGAATTTCCCACACCCTTAAGGATGTCGTTTGCACTGTAAATGAGATTGTACCCTTGACTCCACCAATCCAAGACCAAGCCGTTAGTCGCATTATGATTGTGAAGGTACAATTGAGAATAGTCCGAGATGAATCCATGATATTCCAATTCATCGCTATAGGCACCCAATAATATGGTAAACCCATAATTTCCTGAAACCATTCCCTCTTCCCGCATTTTATAATAGATGTTCGCCAAAGCCGAATCCACTGTTGATGGATCGTTAAAGACTGTTTTTGACACCATAATATTTTTGGGGGGGTCCACCTCAATAAAATCAGAACAACCCAATAGTCCAAGTCCCAAAAGGAAAAGCATCATTCGAATCAAAACTGAGTTTGCCCTATGCAAAAACTCCGGATGGGGTTTACCAATTTCCAAATTGACTTTTAGATATTTCATATTTCAGTGTTATTAGTTTAAAATCCCAATTGGAGACCAAGAGTTATCTGCCTAAGTGGGGACAATCGGGTGCTTGAGGGTTGCTCTGGATCTGGACCTGTGTAGTTTGTAAAGGTCAGTAGGTTCTGACCTTGCAGATAGACATTGACTTCGAGGTCATTTTTCAGCCTTGGCAGCTTATAATTAAGGGTGACATTTCGCAAACGAATATAGGAAGCGTCCGAAACAGCCGCATTGCTACTGGATTGAAGACCACCTGTACTTGAACCGGATAATCCTGCTGTTGCCCTTGCGAATGGTTTGATGTCACCAGGTTGTTCCCATCGATCGAATAAGGTTGCAATTGCATTTCTCCTACCCCCCAAAGTGGAACCAAATCGCATTTCATTATAACTTTTTTGTTTTTTGAACTGAAGGAATATGTTTAGACTTAGGTTCCCAAAATCGAGGGAGTTTCCAAAGCCTCCATAAAATTTCGGGGTAAAATCCTCGATCCATTGGTTGTCTTGAGGACTACTGATTGCCCCATCGTTGTCATAATCCTCAAACCGGTAAATGCCCGTTTCCGGGTCCACCCCCAAGCTATGGTACAATTTAACTATGGTCAAGGGCTTTCCGATGACATAGCGATTGGCAAAGGTGGAGGTTTCCAATCCATCGAATTCCACCAATTTATTTTTGGGAACCGTTAGATTGAAGGTCGTGGACCACTCAAATTTCTTTGACTTAAAAATAAGGGCTCGCAGATCCAGTTCAATCCCAGAATTCTCCACCGTGGCATCAAAATTTCCCGTCAGTTCGGAAAATCCGGTGGTCGCTGCCAAAGGTATTCCAACCAATTGGTTGGAGGAACGGTTTCGGTACCAAGAGGCGTTGAGCATCAAACGATCATCAAAAAAGCCAAGCTCCAGGCCCACCTCCAATTTTTTGTTCTCCTCCCATCCAAACAAGGGATTGAAGATTCCAGTCGGCTCCAAAATGGTGATTCCGTCATAATCAAATCCGGGGACACTATAGGTGTCCAAAAACCGATAGTCCCCAATATTATCACTTCCCGTAATGCCATAACTGCCACGCAATTTTCCAAAACTCAATATGGCACCCTCCCCAAAAATGGGTTCCTCGGAAAAGAGCCAGGCCAATCCAACCGCTCCGAAATTTCCAAATTGCCTGCCTGTACCAAATCGGGAGGAACCATCCCGACGGCCGGTAAGGTTCAGAATGTACCGGTCAAAAAGGTTTAGGTTGATTCTTCCAAATATGGCATTGTAATTATATTCACTTTCTGAATCTTCCAACACTTCCACAGTCGATGCCGCTGCCAAATTATGGATAAGACTGTTATTGGGAAACCCCCGTCCCCTTTGGACCAATTGTTGGGCGGATTGCTGTTGGAAGGTGGTGCCGAGCAAGAACTCCATTTTGAAGTCTTTCCATTGTTTCTTCCAATTCAATTGAGGTTCCACAATCCATGATTCCCTTTTCGAGGCATTGGAAGTCTGGGATGAATAACTTTCAGGTGTGAGACCAAATTTTGGATTCCTAGCCGTACTGGGCAATAACCTTTGAGATTCCAATCGATAGCTGTTAAAACCAAAACTGGATTTCAATTCCAGGTTCGGCAATATGGAGTAGGATACAACAGCATTCGTAAAAAGGGTATTCGCCGTCATCTCAAAGGTTTCCTCTAGGGAAGCCAAGGGGTTGTCCCAGGTGTTGTTTTCCCAGTTCAGATTCGCTTGATCGTCGTACAATCTAGGGGCATTGGGTTCTATGGTGAAGGCCTTATTGGTAAAATCTGTTCTAGGCAAATTATTGTTTTCCCTGGTAAAGCCTGTGGACAGATCGATCCCGAACCGGCCATTCCCGGAACTGTGGTTCAGAGTGCTGTGAATGCTTGACTTTTTATAGTTGGCATCCCCTGGAAATACGGTGGTCTCCTTTTGGTGTGAGCCACTTATCAAAAACCGGGTCGCCTCACTTCCTCCTGAAATCGATACCTGGGCATTGTTTCGATAGGCCGTACCCCCGATCAATTCTTTTTGCCAATCGGTATAGCGGTTGAGGTCCCAGGATTTAAGGTCAGGCCATACATAATCAAAGGTTGGATCATCCAGAAGTGCACCAAAGCCATCATTGATGACCCCCTCTCTGCGTACCTCCAAATACTGTTGAGTATCCAATAACTCAAGGAAGTTGGATACTTGTCCCATGGTGGTGCTAAGGTGGGCATTGAAACGTGTTTTTCCAGCCTTACCCCTTTTGGTGGTGATAAGTACCACCCCATTGGCACCACGGGAGCCATATATGGCCGTGGCATCCGCATCCTTCAGGACCTCAATACTCTCGATATCATTGGGGTTGATTGCGTTCAGGGGATTGATGTTTCCTGCGAGTATGCCCCCTGACACATCAATGGATCCAAGGGTTTCTGAAATATAGGGTACTCCATCCACTAGGAACAGGGGGTCGGTGACCCCGTTTATAAAGTTCCTTCCCCGTATTTCAATTTCATACCCCCCTCCGGGAACCCCGGTGGCTTGAACGATGTCCACCCCGGACAGATGTCCCTGCATGGCTGCCAGGGGATTGCCTACCGGTTGTTTTTCCATGGTCACCGCCTTGATAGTGGCAATGTTCCCGGTCCGCTCCCTTTCCTTTACGGTATACTGCCCGGCATTGGGAATTACCTCCCCCAATTGGGCCACGTCCTGTTCGGTGACTTCCTCGGTCAGCATCGTGCCGCCCTCGTCCTGCAGTTCGGTCAGCTTCTTCTCGGCGGCGAGCATGGCCGTCGCGGTGCCGTCGGGTATCACCGAGGTCGAGCGACGCGCAGTGCGCGACTCCGCCGAGACCGCCGCCGCATCACCACAAGCACGGGGGCGGGGCGGTGGACCTGATCAGCAGCTGGCGTCCCAAGCCCTGGCCCGCCGATCACGACGTCCCGATGAAGATGGGCAACGACGGCGGCACCTCGGACCGGATCCTGCAGATGTGCTTCCTGAAGGGCGATCCGGCTGAGAGCTGGCCGCAGATCGTCGACTACGCCGCCGATATCGAGCGCTCCGGCGCTGGCCGGGTCACGTTCGCGTCGCCGTTCATCCCGACCGAGGTGGGGACGGACAAGTACACCGACGAGCTGTGGTGACAGAAATGCTGAGTGGAGAAAAGATCCTGGTCACCGGGGTCACCGGGCAGATCGCGTTCCCGATCGCACAGATCCTCGCGGCCGATAACGAGGTGTGGGGGCTCGCTCGGTTCAGCCGGCCCGACGACCGCAAGCGGGTGAACGAGGCCGGGATCACGCCGGTGGTGAGCCACATCGGC
>CALDPL010000240.1 GCA_937911965.1 uncultured Allomuricauda sp.
ACCAGGCAGTGCTCTTTCCTTCCGGTGAGATGGTCCGGTACGATTTTGCAGAACGCCTTTGGAAAAAGCCCCTTATCGAGTTTCCCTATGGCGGCGTGGACATCTTCCTTGGAGGCGGAGACCCCCCTTTGGGCATATCTTTTACTGGTTTGGCCTGACATAATTGTGCTTTGGGCAAAAATAGCGGAAAGCCATCAATTAAGGGCTATTCTCCCCCCAGGCTTTTACGGCCGGGGGAGACCGCCCTTAATTGGTGAACAACAACTCCCTGTATTTGGTGATGGGCCATAGGTCGTCCGGGATCAGTTTTTCCAATTTATCGGAATGGTAACGGATTTCATCGAAAAAGGGCCGGACATTGTTGCAGTAGGCCTGGGCCTTTTTATTGCTGAGGTCCATGGCGTTGGCCCGTTTTCTGGCATCGGTCATGGCATCGGTCAACTTTTTGATCTCCGATATGTGTTCCCCCAACTTTTCCAACAGGTTCAACTGCCCCACGGCCACCTTATTGTAGGCCGCCCCGTATACTTCCTTCAGGCCGCTGACATTCTTGAGCAATAGGTTTTGGTAGCGTATCGCGGCCGGGATGATATGGTTGTAGACAATTTCCCCAAATACCCTGCCCTCGATCTGGATGTTCATAATATAGGTGCCCAGTTCCACTTCCTGGTGGGCTTTCACTTCCACCTCTCCCATCACCTTCATTTCCTCGAAAAGTTCGAGGGTTTGTTTGGAGGTGAGCACCTGTAGTGACTCCGGGGTGTTCCTGTTGTTGCTGAGTTTTCTCCTTCTGGCCTCTTCCTGCCACTCCTGCCCGTAGCCATCGCCCTCAAAGCGGATTCTTTTTGAGGTCTTGATGTATTCGCGAAGCACATTGAACACCGCCTCGTCCTTCTTCAGGCCTTTTTTGCCTATCAGGGCATCCACTTCTTTTTTGAAGTCCGTGAGCTGCTTGGCCACTATGGTGTTCAAGACGGTCATGGGCTTGGCACAGTTGGTCTTGGAGCCCACCCCCCGCATTTCAAATTTGTTCCCTGTAAAGGCAAAGGGGGAGGTGCGGTTCCTATCGGTATTGTCCATAAGGATTTCGGGGATCTTGCCGACCACATTGAGTTTGAGCTCGGTCTTTTCCTCAGGGGACAGTTTTCCCTTGGACACCCCCTCCAGTTCATCCAGTACATCGTTCAACTGTCTTCCAATGAATATGGAAAATATGGACGGAGGCGCCTCATTGGCCCCCAATCGATGGTCGTTGCTGGCCGAGGATATGGAAGCCCTCAGCAGCTCCTCATAAGTATCCACCGCCTTTATGGTATTGACAAAGAAGGTCAAGAACTGTAAATTTTTCATGGGGGTGGATCCCGGACTCAGCAGGTTCACCCCGGTATCCGTGGCCAGGGACCAGTTGTTGTGCTTGCCCGACCCATTGATCCCCGCAAAGGGCTTTTCGTGGAAGAGTACCGTAAAGTCATGTCGACCGGCAATTTCTTCCATCACGTCCATCAACAATTGGTTGTGGTCCACCGCCAAATTGGCTTCCTCAAATACCGAGGCCAATTCAAATTGGTTCGGTGCCACCTCGTTGTGCCGGGTCTTGACCGGGATGCCAAGTATGGTACATTCCCGTTCCACCTCGCTCATAAAGCTCAAAATCCTGGGGGGGATCACCCCAAAATAGTGGTCGTCCAATTGTTGGCCCTTGGCGGAGAGGATCCCCACCAGGGTCCTGCCGGTCATGGAAAGGTCCAATCTGGATTTGGCCAGGGACCGATCCACTAAGAAGTATTCCTGCTCCCATCCCAGCGTGGGGATGACACGGGTTACGTTTTTATCAAAATATTTCGCCACTGCGGTAGCGGCAAGATCCATTTCCTGAAGCGCGCGAAGTAAGGGAGTCTTATAATCCAACGCTTCTCCGGTATACGCTACAAATATGGTTGGAATACAAAGTGTTCTTCCATAGATGAAAGCCGGAGAGGTAGGATCCCACGCTGTATAACCTCTGGCTTCAAATGTGTTTCTAATACCACCACTTGGAAAACTAGAAGCATCAGGTTCTTGTTGTACTAATTGGCTTCCTTCAAATTTTTCAACCGATTCACCTTCACCAATAGTTTCAAAAAAAGCATCATGTTTTTCTGCAGTAACCCCCGTTAATGGCTGGAACCAATGTGTATAATGTGTAACCCCATTCGATACGGCCCAGTCGCGCATAGCAGATGCTACTTGGTCGGCAATATTTCTATCTATCTTCTTACCATCTTTTATGGCATTCATAACCCCCATTAAAGCATCTTTTGTTAAATATTGACGCATGGTATGTTCATTAAAAACATTTTTACCAAATATATCCGAACGACGTTCATTCTCTTCTACCAAAACGGGTTTGCTCGCAAGAGATTCTTTAATAGCATGAAACCTTAATATTGCCATAGTTTAAGTATTCTTTTATGTTTAAAAAAGTTTAATAAACCACAAAAATAAGCATCAAAGTCTTGAATAAATAATTAAATGGTTATTTTCTTCATTTTAAAAAAAGACTAATTGCCAATTTTATAATTTACAGATAAAAAAATAAGGGATTTAAAAAAATTAGGTATAAAAAAATAGGGTTTAAATAAAAATAATCATGCATATAATGAAAACCACCCTATAAAATGGTCAGTATTGTTGAAAAATTTATATTTGCTCCATCATCTAATAAATTAAAAAAATTATGGCAAAAATTAAATTAGAATACAT
>CALDPL010000241.1 GCA_937911965.1 uncultured Allomuricauda sp.
AAGGGAACATGCCGCTGGCCTTGGGAGAAGGAACAGCACTGCAATAGGGTATCCAGGTTTCCATCAAAACCGGACTCGGTATGGGCGCCTTCGACCGAATAGTCCAAAATGGACCTTATCCCTCCGTTGTCATGGAGTTTTATTATACTTATTTTGCATTCTTCCAGATTTTCCCCTCCACAGAATTGGGAGAAAATCGTTTTTTTTATAATGGGTGCAATGGGAATCCGCAACTTAAAGGCCAGCTCCATAAAGGGTTTGCCCAGGTCCATGAGCCAACCGTGGCCCAACATCCCGAACAGGAACTTGGCCTTGAGCAGTTCTTGGGTCGACCTGTGTTCAAAGGCCGACTCGGTATTGTTGAAGTCCAATTTCTCCGACATATCGATTGTTGTTTTGATAAGTTCCAATTGGATATGGCCCTCGGCCATTATGGAAATTCCAAAGAGGGGTTTTTCTTAAAAAAAATATCGTGGCGACCTCAGGTCACCACGATACACAAAAGGGACATTGATCCGATCGATTGTCAACCTCCATCGGTGAAAGGGTCCATTTTCCTTATGTCATCTTTTGTACTGGGCGGGGGTGCCTTCGGCAGGAATGGATTTTGCGATAAATTCCCTCAGATGCTCGTTGGCCGATTGTAGGTCCTCGTTCCTGAGGTACATCATGTGGCCAGATCGATATCCCTTCCAGTCCATTCGGTCCTTGAGCTTTCCACTGGGGTCCATCTGCCAGAGGTTGTACTTGGAATTGAAATAGTCCGTACCCCCGTCGTAATAACCGGCCTGTACCAACACGTTCAAATAGGGGTTTTGGGCCATGGCCTGTCTTAGGTCATATCCAGTGGTGTTGTTGCTTCTGTCCCAGGGACGGACCGGTCCGAACATATTGTATTTTAGGTCTGTTTCGTACTTTAAATGGTTCTTGATATAGAAATTGATGGCCGGGGTAAAAGAGTGCAGCCAGCTGGTAAGTTCGGCGGCATAATCGGGTCGGTTTCCCGCCGTTTCCCCATCGATGCCCAGATATCTGGAATCCAAACGTCCAATATTGAACCCTTCCTCCCGAAGCAGTTCCTTCCAAAAGAAGGTCTTGGGAATGCGAAGGTTGTGCTCAAGGACCACCTTCTGGGACAATCCGGAATACCTGGAAATCTGTGATGCGATTTGTTTTCTTTCGGCCTCGGGCAGGAATCCACCTTTTGAAATTGCGGGGGTCAACACATCTATGGTATACTTCTCCACTTCGGGAAGGATGTCGGTAAGGTCCTTGGACTGTAGGTCGGAAGGAAGTTTTTTATGGAACCAGGCCGCCGCCGTATAATAGGGCAAAAAGTTGGCCGCTTCGGGAACAGTGCCCCTTTCGATGCCCAATCCCGTGGGAGAGACCAAGATGACCCCGTTCAGGTACATCCAATGGGAATTTTGCAGTTCCAGGGAAAGTCCGGATACCCTTGGGGTCCCATAGCTTTCCCCGATCAGGAACTTGGGCGAGGCCCACCGCTCGTGCCGGTTCACGAACGTGCCGATCCACGACGACAGGTATCCCGCGTCAGCGTTCACGCCGAAGAACTGGCTCCGGTC
>CALDPL010000242.1 GCA_937911965.1 uncultured Allomuricauda sp.
ATTTGGATTCCGCCCAGATAGGCCGGGATATAGGTGGAGGCATAGTCGGTGAACCACTGTATGTCCGACTTCCAGGCCCTGTTCACGTTGATGGCCGCAAAGCGGGTGTCATAGGCGTCCCCGGAATTTTCCGATACGATATATCCGTTCACAAAGAAGTTCTTGTTGCGGATTTCCAATTTGTGCTGCTGCATGGTAAAGCCGGTCACCGCATAGCGGTTCGCCCCCTGGTAGATGGTGGTTCCCCTTCCGACCCTGCTGTTGAGAATGATCTCAAGATCATCGGCAAAGGGCCTGTAGTGCAGTGCAAAATCGGATTTCACGCTCTCCGCCCCATAGTCCGCCAGTTCCAGTTCCTGGTAGCCCGTCCTGGAAATCAGGGCCGTTCCGACGGTCCCACTGGGCAGGCCGGCAGCGGCATCAAAATCGAGCACCGTGGAAACCTCGTCCCCGTAAACGTTGAGGCCGTCATAGGCCGGGTGGGAACGGTCCGCCCCCGGATTGTTCAGGTCATCGGTCCGATTGGCGTGCCAATCCTCCCCGGTCATAATAGACAGGTTGGCCTTGACGGCGACCTTATCGCTGAAGGCGTAGGCCGCCCGGATTCCAAAGTCTTTGTAAAAATTGCTGCCTGCCGCATCCTGTACGGTCACGCCCCCCTTGGCATAGGCGGATATTCCCTGATAGTCAAAGGGGTTTTTGCTGGTCATGAAGAGTATCCCGTTAAAGGCACCTGCCCCATAGAGGGCGGAAGAGGCTCCCGGAAGGATCTCCACGTTCTGCACGTCAAGTTCCGACATGCCCACCAAGTTCCCCAACACAAAGTTGAGGCCCGGTGCCGTATTGTCCATCCCGTCCACCAATTGGAGAAAGCGGGTGTTGGCAAAGGTGGCAAAGCCCCGGGTGTTGATGGATTGGAAGGTGAGACTGTTGGTCTGTATGTCCACGCCCTTGAGATTCTGCAATCCCCCATAGAAGGATTCCGAGGCGGTGTTCCTGATTTCCCTCAGACCAAACCGCTCCACGGATACCGGGGATTCAAAGATCCGTTCCGGGGTCCTTGAGGCCGAGATGACGATTTCATCCAGGATGGTGGAGGCCTCGGGAAGGATTACGGAAAGGGTCTGGTTGTTTTGGGTCACCCGTAGGGTCACTTCCGAATACCCAATGCTCGAAATCCGAAGATCAAAGGGAGGCTGTTGATTGGTGTTGAAGGTGAAGTTTCCATCAAAATCCGTTACGGTTCCCTGGGCCTGGCCCACCAAGAGTACATTGGCTCCGGGAATGGGCAAGCCATTTCCATCAACAACTTTCCCCTGTACGGTCGTCTGTGCATGGACGAGCGTCCCAAACAACAGCAGGGAGATTAACATTAGTCTTCTCATTGGCTCTGAATTTGAGTTAATTTAGTTTTGGCTCCATGATGCAATGGAGTTTGAAGATACATTTTTTTTCACATCCTTTCCACAAATATGAAAAAAATTATGCATGCATAATACTTTTTTGCCAAAAATCGACACCTACTTCTGTGGTATCCATAAAAAAAGCACTGTTTCCAGTGCCTTCTTTACTTCTTTGCAACCCAATATGGGTTCCCAACCTACTCCACCGTGACCGACTTGGCCAGGTTCCTGGGCTGGTCCACATTGCATCCCCGCATCACGGCAATGTGATAGGACAGCAATTGCAGGGGAATGGTGGTCACCAGCGGGGACAGGCATTC
>CALDPL010000243.1 GCA_937911965.1 uncultured Allomuricauda sp.
TCACGGGATTGACAAAGACAATATCCGCAACGTCCAATATGGAATACGGGTTGTCCTTGATGCCATAGGGCTGTACGGGGTAGCCCTCATCGTCGATTTTCAATATTTTGGGCCCGGTATAGGCAATGTGCATCCAGACCGATGCAGATCCAGGTCCCCCGTTAAAGGAGATTACCAAGGGCCGTTTGGATACATCTCCCACATCCGTTCTTTGATAATAGGTGAAAAAGAGCCCGGCAATGATCTTTCCCTCATCGTCCCAGACGGGCTGTTTCCCGGTGGTCGCTCGGTACTTTACCAATTTCCCCTTGATGTGTACCTGTCCCTGGGTGCTCACCGTGGAGTCCATGGCGGTATTCAGTTGTTGACCGCTCAAAGGGAGGGAGCAGACCAACAGGGCAATGATGATTGAGTGGATTTTTATTCTCATTTCGGTTTGATTTAATGGTGGAACGCGTTCCACCCGGTTTGTTTCGTACTGTTGTAAAGAAGGTTCAAGGATGCTTGACCGTCAAAGATGAAAATAAAAAAGGGCAGGGGTCCCATTTTGAGCAAATTATGGGGTACTTGGTTGGCTTACCTGCCCTTTTTCACACTAATCAAATCAAATCAAACAAACGAACAAGATTTATCTTTCCGGGACCCTCTTAAAGGTCCCCATTATCGGTTTATGCCACAGCGGCCTCAATTGAGGTCCCAAAACAGTTTGGTGGTCAAAAGATCGCCTCCGATCGAGGCGGCCGCGCTTTCATAATTGGGTTTGTTCAGGGTCTGCTCCGAAATCGGATAGATCAATCGGACCGGGACCGTGGGCACATAGGCCTGCGGTGGTGCCGATAGTTGGGGATAGTCCAACCTTCTGTATTCCGTCCAGGCTTCAAGACCTTGATTGAACAGGGCCACCCACTTTTGCATTCCTATTTTCTCTTTCCAGGTTCCCGGGGCCGTTGCGTAATCCACCGCGGGATTTGCCAGATAGGCATCCGCACTGTCCCCGAGGCCGTAATACTCAAAGGAGGCCCGGATGGCGGAGGTGTAATGCCCGGCGGCATCCGTCACCCCGGCAATGCCCCTTTCGGCGGCTTCGGCCAATAAAAATTCGATGGTGCTGTAATCCAAAAAGATGACAGAGGTGTTGGGCTCGTAGAACAGGGTCCCGAATTCCGAATAGTCGTCATAGGGTACCACAAGACCTGAGGGCGAACCCACATAGGCTCCATCGACATCCTGAAAAAATACGGTCCTTCGTTCATCGTCCAGGGAATTCATATAATCCACAAAGGGCTTGCATCCCACAAAATCCCGTCGGTTCCCCACGGCAAGGTCCGTCCAGAGCTCCGCGGTATTGGGCTGGGATTCCAAATGGTCCACCTCGGCCACATCGTCATTCGATGTGAAGATGCCCGGAAGGGCAGTGGCAATGGCTTGGGTTCCCAATGTCGGGTCGGCGTCCATGATCCGCATTCCCATTTGCAGGAGCAGGGAATTGCCGAATTTTTCCCAGGCCGCGACATCACCGTCGTAAAGGAGGTCCTGTCCCCAAGATCCCGCAGCGGGGTCCAGGGAGGCCACTGCGGCGCTCAACCTGGAGATAAGATCGGCATAGATCTCTTCGTCCTTGTCATAGGCCGGGGAGATATTGTCGTAATCCAGGGCCTGGGAGTAGGGGATATCCCCAAAGGATTCCACCAATTTGGAATAGGTGTACACATTCATGATTTCTATGATGGCCAATTGATTGGCGGCCACGGTGGCATTTGAGGGAGGGTTCTCCCCGATGACCCGGGCACTTTGCTGCAAATTGATCAGGACCCCCATATAGACATCGCTCCAAGTGAAATTGGAATAATAGGTGGTACCTTCATTATAGGTCACCGAGGAGATCTGTTGTACCAAAAGGCGGGTGGTGTTCCAGGGGTTCCCATTGGCGCCATAATTGATCCCGCTCAAGAGATCGGACATATTCTTAACGGCATTGTTGAAAAAATTTTCCGCCGGAGCTTCCGTGGCATTTTTGACATCCACGTTCATGTCCTCCAAATCTCCAGAGCAGGAAAAAAACAATGCGAGGGGCACTATGATAAAATACTTTTTCATGTTTTGAACTTTTTCTGTTTTAGAATTGGACTTGAAGATTGAAACCAAGGTCCTTGGTAGTGGGTAAAACCCCGTTTTGGGAACCCTGTAGGTTACCGGAGCTCAAACCGGCCTCTGGATCGGCAAAGGGAAGGTTCTTATGGATGATCCAAAGATTGGATCCCACAAGGCCGAACCGCAGCGATTGAATCCCGATCTTGTCCATAAAGGGCATTTTCGGGAAATTATAGCTCAGGGCGATTTCCCTTAACTTCACATAGGAAGCATCGTATATAAAGTAGGCCCTCGGTGCCAAGGTGCTTCCAGTGGCGTTCCTATAGTCGTTCATGGCGGTTCTTACCGTGTTCTTTGAACCGTCAGGTGCCACTCCGTCCAAAATGATCCCCCCGCCATCGGCCAGGGAGTTTCGGATGGGGTTGCCCAAATCGTTCAATCCGGTGGACCATTTGAACAGACCCGACCTGTTCCCTGTGGCAATATCATTGGAGTGTACGTCCCCTCCGTGTTGGATATCGATCAGGAAGCTCAAATCAAAATTTTTGTACTTAAAGGAATTGCTGATACCCGCATTCCAGTCCGGTGTGATGTTTCCGATGACATTGTTGGAGGTGGTGGTTCGCTCATAGGCCCCAGTGGTTTGGTTGACCAAGGGCTTGCCGTCCACGTAGACATAGTCCGTTCCCTGAATGGTACCATAGGGCTCCCCAACGGTGGCATTGATCGTTACCCCGGAGACACTTCCCAATTGAAGGTTGGTCCCTCCATCAAAAAGGGAAAGCACCATACTTTGGTTCTTGGACCAGTTCAAATTGGCCCGCCATTGAAAATCCCCTTCCGGGATTATGGCTCCGTCCAGGGCAATTTCAATCCCTTTGTTTTCAATCTCCCCGGCATTTACAAACTTCGAGGAATACCCTGTGGAGGTGGAAACGGCCACGGGGATGATCTGATCCTTCGAATTGGTCTTGTACAGGGAAAGGTCCAATCCAACACGGTTTCTCAAAAATCGCATTTCCAGACCGGCTTCCACACTGACCGTGGTCTCTGGAAGCAGGTTTTCATTGTTCTTGGTGGCATTGGTGCCATAGAGGGGCACCGATCCAAAGGGTGTGGGCTTGTACAATACGTCCACCAGGCTGTTGGCAGGGGCCGAACTGCCG
Organism: uncultured Allomuricauda sp.; assembly: GCA_937911965.1. Taxonomy (GTDB): domain Bacteria; phylum Bacteroidota; class Bacteroidia; order Flavobacteriales; family Flavobacteriaceae; genus Flagellimonas. The sequence continues at coordinate 3,258 of CALDPL010000243.1, forward strand.
ACCTCTGCGTAGTTTAGCCGTAGTTTTCCAAAACTCAACCAATTGTTTTCCATCAAGTTCGAGAAAATAAAACTCGAAGAGATGGAGGGGTAGAAATAGGTGCTGTTGTCAGCGGGCAGGGTGGAAGAGTGGTCAAACCTTCCGGTCAGGTCCAGATAGACCAGGTTGTCATACCCAAAGGAGGCCAGACCATAAAATCCGTCCACGCCCACTTTTTCCACGTTTTCGATGGGGGCGGGAGGCAGGTCCAAGGAATTGGAAAGGGAATACAGACCGGGCAACACCAGGCCACCATTGGTTTCGGCATAAATGGAGCTCAAGTGTGTCCTTCGTATGTTGGTGCCCAATACCCCACTGATGTTCAGTTTATCGGTAATGTGTTTGTTGAAGTTGATCATCAGGTCGTAGTTCTCCTCACTGAAGTTGATGTTCCTTCGGGAATACCTTCCCACGGCACCGGCAGTTCCTTCGTTGTTCCGTTCCTCCTGAATGAAGGAGTAGGTATCCAAGGAAACCCGGCCTTCCACATTCAGCCAATCGGCCAGTTTGTACTTGACAAAAACATTGCCGAACACCCGGCTTCTGGAATCGTTCTGATAGTTCTCATAAACCACCCAATACGGGTTGTCGATGGTGCCCCCCATAAAGGGGTCGACATTGTTCCCGGTGTTGAAATAGGCCGCTTTCAATTCATCGATGCCCACGTTCATGGCCCAATACTTTCTCATGGAGGAGATGACGTTCTGGGCATTGGCACCCGTTTCATTCCCGGTCCTGTTCCTGCCCAGGGCGTCGGTCAGGATATAGTTTGCACTTCCCCCAACGGAAAGCTTTTCGGTGATGTCAAAGGTGGTGTTGATGGAAACATTGTCCCTGTTCAGCTTGCTGTTGGGCATGATCCCATCCTGGTTGAAGCGGGTGTAGGCAATCCTATAGGTCGCATTTTCACTGCCTCCGGCCACTGCAATACTGGTAGTGGTGGTCACCGGGGTCTCAAAGAAATCGATCAATTTGCTGTTGGGTGCCACCCAGGGCGTGGGCTGCATATAATAGGGCGACCCCTCATAAAAGGAGTCCCATTGATAGACCAGTAGATTGGGGTCGAAGGGGGCACCATAGGACCCATAGGCCGTGGCCGGGGTCACCCTGTCCAGTACTCCGTCCCCATCGACGTCGGTATCCACGAAAAAGCTGTTCCCACTGCTTCCGTAGACGGCACCATATCCGGTACCGTATTCATATTGAAAATCGGGCCATGTCGACTTGTCGATCCAACCAGTGGTCACACTGGTATTGATGGTCACGGTCGGTTTTTGGCTTACACCGGCACCCGACTTTGTGGTAATGATCACCGCTCCATTGGTGGCACGGGATCCGTACAAAGCCGTTGCGGCAGCTCCTTTGAGCACGTTGATGGATTTGATGTCGTTCGGGTTGATGTCCGAGGCCATGTTTCCATAATCAAAGCCCCCAGTACCATTTTGCTGGTCGGCCGTGTTGAAATTGGAGTTGCTCAAGGGCACCCCGTCCACTACGAAAAGGGCCTGGTTGTCCCCGGTCAGGGAAGTACTTCCACGGATCACCACGTTGGTGGATCCCCCCAGGTTGGTCCCCCTTTTGATCTGTACCCCGGCAATCTTTCCGGAAAGTGCATTGACCACGTTGTCCGTGGGGGTTCGGTTCACGTCCTCCCCCTCAATTTCCTGGGTGGCATATCCAAGGGACTTTTTCTCCCTTGAAATCCCCATCGCAGTGACCACGACCTCATCCAATTGGGAGGAATCCTCCACAAGGGTGATGCTGATGGGCCCGCTTCCGGTCACCTCCACCTCCGTGGACCTGAAACCGATATAGGAAATTACCAGAACGTCGCCAATTTCGGCCTCAATGCTGAAATTTCCATCAAAATCGGTCTGGGAACCCTGGGAGGTACCCTTGATCAGGATATTGGCTCCCAAAAGGGGAATTCCCGCCTGATCCGCCACGGTTCCCGTAATGGTATTCTGTAACGCGGGGGCTTGGACGGGTTCAATCAAGGAGGAACCCCGATCGATCCCAAGATCCATTTTTCTGATAAGGATCACCTGTCGTCCCCTGAGTTTGTATACGATGGAAGTGTTCTTCAGCAATTGGGCAAGGATCTCCCCAAGCTCCTGTTTCTCTGATTTCAGGGAAACAATTTTCTTTAGTGGAATTTCATTGTGTTCATACATGAAACGATATTCCGAAAGTGATTCAATTTCCGCCAAGGCCCTTTCCAGGGTGACATTTTCAAGTTGAAGGGATAATTTATCCCCTTGGATGCCCGGATCGGCCTGGATATGCAGGATACAGGCCATAAAAAACAATAATGTCAATTTGGCCGGCCATTTATTTTCCGGCCATCCATGCAGAAAAAGAAATCGAAGTGGTTTTTTTTTCATAATTTTGAATGATTTAATTTGTTTGAATCTCTATTTATTACGCAGTTGTTAAAAGGGAATGGGCAAACATTCCCTTTTTTTGTGTTCTTTTTTGATATGTCATAGGCCCCGGTTCATTCAATGTTGATTTCCTTGATGTTTCCCCCGGTTTTTGTTTTGACCGTATATTCAAAGGGAACTATGATCTGAAGGGCCGTCATCACTTCTTCTATGGACTCCACTTCCCGGTTGTACCTGGCGTCAAATGCAACTCCTTCCAATTCCTTGTTGTGGTTGACGATCTCCACATTGTAGAACCGTTCCAATTTTATCAGGAGTTCCGAAAAGGGAGTGTCCCTGAATACGATTTCCCCCTGAAGCCAACTGGTGTACAATTGGGTATCATCCACCCGGTCCAGGCTAAGGGTATGTTCCGATCTGTTCCAGCTGCCTTTGTGGCCCGGCTTCAAAAGGAGCTTGTTCTTGGAATCCGAGACCTGGGACAGGCTCACCGAACCCTCCACCAAAACGGTGCTGATGGTATGCTCCTCTTCATAGGCCGAGACATTGAATTCAGTACCAAGGACCTCTATGGCCATTCCCCCGGATTTGACGATAAAGGGGCGTTTTTGGTCCTTACTCACCTTAAAATAGGCCTCTCCGCTCATGCTGATCTCCCGGGCACCCTCTTTTGAAAACTTTACGGGATATCGAATGTGGGTACCCGAATTTAGTTCGACCTGGGTCCCGTCGGAGAGCACCAGGGTGAACATCTTTCCATGGGGGATGTGCAACTCGTTGAACAGGGGCTCCTCCGTATAGCCCGGATCGTATTTCAGGGTATTGCCTTCCTTGACCGCCACGACCTGTCCCGAAGGAAGGACGATGGCCTGCTTTTCATCACCTATAATGGGTTTTACATCGTTTCCGATCTCCAGGGTTATCATATCCTCCGGTATGGGATGTTCACCGGGGGCAAGGGATTGATTCAAGGCAATCCCCAAGGAGATCAACCCAATAAAGATCGCCGCGTATTTCCATAGGGAACGCATCGGCAGTACCCGGGTCTTTTCCGCATTCAGGCGACGGTGAATGGTCTCCCAATCCCCTTCCACGTCCAATTCCTCCAACATGGCCAAGGACTCCTCGACCAATCCATCTTCAAGAATTTTGGTCAAAAGTTCCCTATCGGCATTGGACAGCCCACTTTTGGACAGCCCGTCAAGGTTCCCCGACCTTTTCAATTCCTGTAAATAAACCTGCAATTGTTCCTTCTTGGACATGAGTATGGATTTCTTATTAATAGGTTGCCATTTTTGGGATCTAGGGTGACAGCGTCCCAATTTTTTTCAAAAATGTTAATTTTTTGGATTCCAAGTCAATAATTGATTATCATTGAATTATTAATTTGTTAACTTTAAATTTCTTAATAACCCCCTAATTAAGAAAAATCATGACGGATAAGGTTGAAAGGTTATTTAAAAATAACTACGCTTTATTATGTCTTGTTTCGTACTCCATTGTAAAGGACCGCGATGTGGCAAAGGATATAGTACAGGACTTTTTTGTTTCCTTTTGGAACCGAAGAAAGAAGATCGAGATCACCACTTCTTTTGAGGCCTATGCAAGGCAATCGGTAAAAAACCTGAGCCTCCTCCATCTTGAAAAGGAGAAAAAGGCCAGAATCCTTCATTCTGAGCTCGAAATTGTCAAGGAGGACTACCAAACCCATACGGAAAAGCCAAGAAAGAACAATAAAATCGTTGAACTGCTCGATCGGATGCCGGACAAAAGAAGGGAAATCTTCGTTTCCTTTGTCGTCCACGGCCAGAGCTATTCCGAAATAGCCGAAACCAACGGGGTTTCCATCAATACGGTCAAGACCCAGATGAAAAGGGCCTATGCATTTCTCAGGACCCATAACAAACAGGATTTTATTTCCATTGCCCTCTTGTTTCTTTCGTTTTAATTCAACTTAAAAATCCACCTGCTTTGCAGGTGGTAATGTTCTGGTGGCTGTGCCATATCTTTGTCCCATGGGCAGATATGGGAAACTCAGCCATGTCATATACAAATGTGACTACCACATCGTATGGGTCCCCAAATACAGGTTTCGGATATTGAAGGGTGCCCTAAGGGATTTGGTCGAAGGTGACATCCGGATGTTGTGCGAATGGAAAAGTTGTGAGGTCCAGGAATTGAGCGTACAGGAAGACCATGTCCATTTGGTGGTTTGAAGTTCCCCCGAAAGTTTCCATTTCGATGTTGATGGGAACCTTGAAGGGGAAGTTGGCGATAAAACTGTTCAAGAGTTACCCGAAATTGAAACAGCGGCCCTATTGGGGCAATCATTTTTGGGCCCGGGGTTATTTTGTGAGTACCATTGGACTGGATGGGGAAATGATAAAACGGTATGTGAAATACCAAGAGAAGGAAGAGAAAAATGAAGAGGCCCAACAACAACGATTCGACTTTTGAGGCCCCCTTTGGGGGCTAACCAAAGCCACCTTCTAAGAAGGTGGATTTTTACTTGGGAGACTTCATGGGGCAACCTCCCATTTTTATTTATGGATTGATTAGCTTTGCCACAAAATAAATTCTATGCTGGTCTGGACACTTTTTATCCTGTGTATTTTGATTTTTTTGGCCTTGGACCTAGGAGTGTTCAACAGGAAGGCGCATGTCATAAGTGTCAAGGAAGCCTCGATGTGGACGGCAATATGGGTCACCCTCTCCTTTTTGTTCTCAGGGGTGATCTATTGGTTGTATTCCCAGGGCCATATTGACAATGCCGACCAACTGACCCCCATGGAGGCCAGCCTGAAATACATCACCGGATACCTTATAGAGCTTTCCCTGAGTGTTGACAATATCTTTGTGATCGCAGTGATCTTTGCCTCCTTCAGCATTCCCCAGAAATACCAGCACAGGGTATTGTTCTGGGGTATATTGGGCGCCATAGTGTTCCGGGCATTGATGATATTTTTTGGGGTTGTGTTGATCAAGAAATTCAGTTTCGCCACCTATGTGTTCGGGGCATTTCTATTGTTCACGGCCTTTAAAATGCTTTTTTCAAAAGACGAGAAATTCAATCCCAAAAACTCTTTTGTCTATAGAAATTTGAGGAAAGTGATGCCGATCACCACCCATATGGAGGGACAAAAGTTCTTTGTGCACATGCGGCATATCCGGGCCGCGACCCCATTGTTCATGGCCTTGGTGGTCATAGAGTTCACGGACATCCTCTTTGCCCTGGACAGTGTGCCGGCCATATTGGCCATAACCTCGGATCCCTTCCTGGTGTTCAGTTCCAATATATTTGCCATCCTGGGCCTGAGGTCCATGTATTTCTTCCTGGCCAACATGCTGGAAAAGTTCCATTATCTGAAGTACAGTCTGGTGGTCATTCTGGTGTTCGTGGGCATCAAGTATCCGCTCGACCGCAGCTTTGTCGACGCTGTAGTCCGAGCTGGGGATGCCGTGCGTGTGCCACTGCTCACCGTGGAGCCGGTCATTACGCACCCCCGTATAC
>CALDPL010000244.1 GCA_937911965.1 uncultured Allomuricauda sp.
GAGCAACTTGTCCCTGGAGGATCTGACCAGGGCCCCGATTCCCGAATATTCCCCTGAATTGTTGATCTTGAAGGCCTCGACATCCTGTTCGTTCATAAAGGTGGTGTAGGGGTCCAGATCCCGCAACATATGCTTTATGGCCGTGTCCATCAGGGACGCCGGATTGGTCTGGTCCACATAGTTCATGTTGAGTTCCTTGAAGAGGGTGGTGAAGATTTCGATCTGTTTGGCGATCTCGAAAAAATCGTTCTTGAGGGTAAAACTCCCCCCACCGACCAGTACCGCGGCCGCCAAAAGGGGAATGAGCAGCTTTTTTCTAAGTATTTTCTTCATGGGATTCCTTTTTTAGAAATGCCGTTATAAGTTCTTTCATGGCCCGGTCCACCCGATCGAAGTCCGGCAGGCTAGGGCCAAGGTATAAAAACAGGAACGCATAACTCCCTTCAATGTTGTTAAAAAGAAGGGGCTTGTTGAGCCTATAGGCTTCCCGCAGCAAGCGTTTGACACGGTTGCGGTCCACCGCATGCCTGAATTTTCTCTTTGGGGCCACCACGGCCACCTTGACCGGGACCCCATCCTCAAAGTCGGTCTTCAGGTAGATGAGCTTCAAAGGTCCCCTGCCCTGATTTTTACCTTCCGTAAAAAGGGTCTCGATCAGCTTTTTGCCCTTGAGCTTTTCCCGTTTGGGAAAGGAGGTATCGATCGGGTATGGGTTCCTGGGGTCTTCCACTGTTTTTGCCTGGTCCTTTAAGGTTTTGATTTGGCCAAGGTACTTAAATATTGAAAATGTTGGGCCGGGGGCCAAAAAAGGGGGCCGAGGCCCCCTAGATCAAAAGTTTTCGTCCCATTGGGCCTATTCCGCCTGGTAATGGTTGTTTTCCGCATTCACGTCCGCCATCAATTGGGAGGGGTCGATCACGATGGCCCGGATCTGCTCCAAGGGCAGTTCCAGGGTGAATTCATATTCGGGATGGGCCCAGGTCCAGTCTTCCAATACCGTTCTTCTCAGTCCGGGATAGGGGTTCTCCTTTTCCCCATAGGCCATCCTCAGGGGAATGTAATAGGTCTGCTGGCTGCCGTCCGTGCCGATCACAAGCAGGTCCAGGGGCATGGGCATTTCCCCGATGCGCTCCAGGCGGACCTTGGTCCCGGTACCCTCGGCCACCACCTCCTTGATGCCGTAATCTATGGTATTTGTGGTCTGGGTCCAATCGGTCAGGTACCAGCCCAGTTCCATTCCCGAGACCTTTTCGGCCGTTCTGATGAAATCGTTGGGGACCGGGTGGGTGAACTTGAAATCCTCATAGTATTTCTTGATGGTCTCCATGAGTTTGTCCTGCCCGATGACATAGCCCAATTGGGAAAGGAAGATGGCCCCTTTGCTGTAGGCCGCTATGCTGTATGCAAAATTGGTGGTATACCTATCGGAATGGGTGGTCTGCGGCATTTCCAGGCCGGAGTTCACCAAGGCCAGATAGCCCCTATAAGAGCCTTCGAAGGGGTTTTCCTTGTTCTGTCCCATGATCTCGTTCATGCAGAGGCTGCTGATAAAGGAAGTGAAGCCCTCGTCCATCCAGGAATGTTTGGACTCATTGGTGGCCAGCACGTGCTGGAACCAGGAGTGGGCCATCTCGTGGACCATCACCCCGACCAGGCTCCCAAATTCCCTTCCCCCGGTGATCAGGGTGGCCATGGCGTATTCCATGCCCCCGTCCCCGCCTTGGATCACGGAGTATTGATCATAGGGATATTCCCCGATGTTCCTATTGAAAAAGCGCATGGTCTCGGCCGTTTTCTCCTGGAGCTTTTTCCAGTTCTCCAGGATTTCGGGATCGTCCTTGTAGAAGAAGTGCAAGGTGGGGCCGTCCTCCATATCCAAAATATCGTGGATATAGTCCGGATCGGCGGCCCAAACAAAATCGTGTACCCTGGGGGCCACAAAGTGCCAGGTAAGGGTCTTGCCCCTGGTCTTGACCTTGCTTCCGGGACTTTCATAGCCGTGACCGATCTCCTGGGGGTTCTGCAGGTAGCCCGTTCCCCCAACGGTATATTCCTTGTCCAGGGTGATCTTTACATCAAAATCCCCCCAGACCCCGTGGAATTCCCTTGCGATATAGGGGTCGGCATGCCAGCCCTCAAAATCGTATTCCGCCAGTTTGGGGTACCATTGGCTCATGGAGAGGGCGACCCCCTCCCGACTGTTTCTGCCCGCTCTACGGATCTGCAGGGGCACCTGGCCGGTGAACTCCATTTCCAGGGTGGTCTTTCCCCCCGGGGGAATGGGTTTGGCAAGATCTACCACCAGGATGGTGCCCTCCTCCGAAAAGGAAACCGGCTGCCCGTCCTGGGTGAGCCGCTCTGCATGGAGGTGGCCCATTTCGGTCTCGGACAGGGAGGCGATCCGGCTCTTGTCGCCATCCATCATCCTCTTGTCCGGATCCTTGATGTGCTGTAGTCTTGCATCCATCTCACTTCCGGGTTGGAAGGCGTTGTAAAAGAGGTGGTAGAACACCCGCTTGAGCTCGTCCGGGGAGTTGTTGGTATAGACCAGTTTTTGGGTGCCTGTGTAGCGAAAGTTCTTTACGTCCATCTCCACGTCCATGGTATAGTCCACGTGTTGTTGCCAATATCCGTTTTGCTGTGCCTGTAGCGATAGGCCCGCCAAGGCCACAAAAAGGAACAGCTGCAATCGTTTTACTTGTTTCATTCGAATTGTGTTCTTTTTAAGGGTTGGTATTTATGGCCAGGTCCACCTTTCCCTTGGAGACCTGGTCCGCCAGAATCAGGGCGTTGTACGCGTTCACCATTTTTCCGGACTTTGAGATCTGGTCAAAGGGCCGGGCCTTTGCAGGGTCCCCGTCCAGGATGACGGATGCCTTGGACTCCAGCCCGGACTGCATGATGATCTGCTTGACCTGGGGAGCGCTCAATTTGGGATAATGGGAACGGATCAGGGCAGCGACCCCGGCAGTGGCCGGTGCGGCCATGGAGGTCCCTCCCTGGAACTTGTATTTGTCATCGGGCATGGAGGAATAGATTCCCGCCCCTGGGGCAAAGATGTCCACATTGTTTTTTCCGTAGTTGGAAAAGCTCGCCACCATTTTGGAACCGTAGGTCTCGGTCAGGGCGCCGACGGTGATCACATTGTCCACGAATTCCCCTTGGCCCTTGTGGTCGTTGGGGAAATTGGAATTTTCTGGGTCGTCAAGATCCTTGCCATCATTCCCGGCCGCATGGACGATCAGCACGTCCCTGGAGGCCGCGTACTGAATGGCGTCATAGACCCATTCCGCCTTGGGGGAAAAGGATTTTCCAAAGCTGCAGTTGATGATCGAGGCCCCATTGTCAACGGCATATCGGATGCCCAGGGCTATGTCCTTGTCGTATTCGTCCCCATTGGGTACGGCCCGGATGCTCATGATCTCCACATTGTTGGCCACTCCGTTGGCCCCGAGCCCATTGTTGCGAACCCCGGCGATGATGCCGGCCACATGGGTGCCATGGCTTTCGGATTCCACCATATTGTTGGGGTTTCCATTGCCGTATCCCACATCCGTGAGCACATAGGGGTCGTCCCCCACGGGGGTCCTCCCGTTGAATTCCTTGTTGAGGTTGTAATTGACCTGTTCGGTGAAATAGGTGATTCCCTCCTGCAGTTCGGCCAGAACGGTGGGAATGTCGTCCCCATAGGAGAACATCTGGGAGAGTACGGCAATGCTCTGTTGCATTTGCTCGTCCTCCGCCTTGATGGCCTGGAGTTCCTCTTTGGTGTAACTGTCCTTGCCCAGTTTTTCCTTGACGGTCCGGTCCGCATTGCCGACCACTTGATAGATCTGCTCGTATTGCTGTTTGTTGGCAAGGGCCTGTGGGTATTTCTCATCGAGAAGCAGGGTGGCCTTGGCACGGTCCGAGGCGGAGCCCAGGTTCAATCGGAGCATGCGCACATATTCCAACTGCTCGTTGTAGGAGTCGCCCAAAAAGTTGTACCCGTGCACATCGTCCACATAGCCGTTGCCGTCATCGTCCTTGCCGTTGTTGGGGATTTCCCCCTTGTTGGTCCACAGGACCGGCTTCAAATCCTCGTGGTCCAGGTCCATCCCGGAATCCAGTACGGCGACCACTACGGTCTTTCCCCTTTGGTTCTTGATGATCTCCCTATAGGCCTTGTCCACGCTCATTCCCGGAATGGTGTCCGCCACCAGGTCCGCATGTCCCCAACTCTTTTTCTGGTCCTGGTCCAGTTCCCCGATCTTCAGCGGAATGGTATCGATGTTCCCGATGGGGGTCGATATCAGGGCGGTGGATCCGCAGCCCACAAAGAAGAGGGAAGCGGACAACAAACTCAATTTGAAATAGGATCGATTCATAAATTATGCATATAAGATAAACATTTATTGTGTTGTGAACAGCTGGTCAAAACCGTGCACCTCTTTTGCCCGAACCCCCCTTTCGGTCGATTGCAGGCTACAGATCTCGTTGTGGGCGTCGTGTTCAAAGAACAGCAGCCAATCGTTTTTTACGGCCTTTTCCAAAAACTCCGCCTTTTCCCCCAGGGTGAGCAAGGGCCGGGTGTCGTATCCCATCACATAGGGCAGGGGGAGGTGGCCCAGGGTGGGGATCAGGTCCGCCACATAGACCAGGGTCCTTCCCCTGTACGCGATATGGGGCAGCATCTGCCTTTCGGTATGTCCGTCCACAAAATGGATGCCAAAGCCCAGGGGGGATTCCGCGATAAAGTTTTTTCCGTTGGACGCTATAAAGTGCAGTTGCCCGCTTTCCTCCAGGGGAATCAAATTTTCACTGAGGAAGGAGGCCTTCTCCCGGGCATTGGGCTTAGTGGCCCACTGCCAATGTTCCGCATTGGTCCAGAATTTTGCGTTTTTAAAGGCGGGCTCATACCCACTTCGGTCCCTGTTCCAGGCGACCGAGCCCCCGCAATGGTCAAAATGCAGGTGGGTCAGAAAGACATCGGTGATCTCGTCCCGGTGAAAGCCGGCCTTTTTCAGGGAACCGTCCAGACTGTGGTCCCCCCAGAGGTGGTAATAGCTGAAGAATTTTTCGGATTGCTTGTCCCCCAAGCCGGTGTCGATCAGAATCAGTCGGTCCCCATCCTCGATCAAAAGGGATCGGGTGCCCAGATCGATCATATTGTTGGCATCGGCCGGATTGGTCCTGTTCCAGATGGATTTGGGCACCACGCCGAACATGGCCCCCCCGTCCAACTTAAAATTTCCGCACGCTATGGGATAAATCGTCATTTAGAAAGCAAATGGCATGCAAAATAAGAAAAGAAGGGGGCAAAATGCCATAAACCCCAAGATTGTTGTGGCTATTTTAACAAATTGCCATTTTTTGGGGGTCCGTGGCGTTTTCACTGGGGTGGTTGGAAATTGAATTCGTATCTTGAGCGCACAGATAACCGCCGATGAGTTTGATCATAGACATGTCCTTGCCCTTGACCGATCCGGTTCTTAAGTTCATGGTCATCCTGCTTGTCATATTGATGGTGCCCATCATATCCGAGAAGCTCAAACTCCCACATTTGTTGGGGATGATCGTCTCGGGGATTGTCATTGGCCCCTTCGGACTGAACCTTTTGGCCCGGGACAGCAGCATCATCCTCTCGGGGACGGCGGGACTGTTGTACATCATGTTCCTGTCAGGGCTGGAGATCGACATGAAGGATTTTAAGGGCAATGCCCTTAAAAGCACTTTTTTGGGTCTGGCGGGGTTTTTGATTCCCATGGTCCTCGGGACCTTGGCGGGCATCCACTTGTTGGACTTTTCACCCATGACCTCCGTGCTGTTGGCCAGTATGTTCGCCTCCCATACCCTGATCACCTATCCCATTGTGAGCAAGTTGGGCATCGTAAAGAACCTGGCCGTGAACCTATCGGTGGGCAGTACCCTGATCACCAATGTCCTCTCCCTTTTGGTCCTGGCCGTGGTGGTGGGAATGACCAATGGGAACCTCAGCCGATTCTTTTGGCTGGAGATGGCCCTTTCCTTTGTGGCCTTTACCCTGGTTATCGTATACCTGTTCCCCATTGTGGGCCGTTGGTTTTTTAAGCGGTACACCGATAATGTCACCCAGTATATCTTTGTTTTGGCCATGGTGTACCTGGGCGCGGTCCTTTCCCAGTTGGCCGGGATCGAGGGCATCATCGGCGCCTTTATGGCGGGCCTGGCCCTGAACCGTCTTATTCCCCAGACCTCCCCCTTGATGAACCGGATCGATTTTGTGGGCAACGCCATCTTCATCCCCTTCTTTTTGATCGGGGTGGGCATGCTGATCGACTTTAGGGCCTTTAGTAACCGGGAGACGGTCCTGGTGGCCGTGGTGATGTCCGTGGTAGCGACAATCGCAAAGTTCCTGGCGGCCTGGATAACCCAAAGGACCTTCAAGTTCAGTGCCCAGGAACGGCTGTTGATCTTTGGCCTGACCAATGCCCAGGCAGCGGCCACCTTGGCGGCCGTACTGGTGGGTTACAACATTGTACTTGGGGAGACCCCAATGGGGGAACCCATAAGGCTGCTCAACGACAATGTGCTGAACGGGACCATCATAATGATTCTGGTCACCTGCACCATTGCCTCCTTTGCCACGGAGAAAAGCGGCAAGAAGATCGCCCTTTCGGAGCATACCGAACAGGAGTCCATGGCCAGGGAGGAGAAGATCCTCATTCCCCTGGGCAATCCGGATACCATAGAAAACCTGGTGAACCTGAGCCTCAACATCAAATCCAAGGGGAACACCACCGGACTACGTGCCCTGAACATCATCAAGAGCGATACCGACAGTCCGGCCGATGCCGAGGGCAGGGGCAAGAAGATGTTGGAGCGGGCCAGGATCGTGGCCGCCGCCACGGATACTTCCCTGAAGACCTCCCTTCGGTATGACCTGGACTTGGTCCACGGGGTGACCAATGTGATCAAGGAGGAGGGGATCACCGATTTAGTGCTTGGGCTGCATTTGAAAAAGGGGAACACGGACAGCTTTTTGGGGAACCTGACCAAGGGAATCCTGGAAAAAAGCAATATCACCACCTTTGTCTATAATGCCCGGCAACCCTTGGCCACGATTAAAAGGCATTTGGTGGTGGTGCCGGAGAAGGCGGAATACGAGAGCGGCTTTTCCTTTTGGCTGTCCAAGATCTGGAACATTGCCCTGAACACCGGAACCCCGCTGGTCTTTTATACGGACAGGTCCACCATCAAGCTGATCAAATACATTCAAAAGAAACACCCCATCGACATTAGCTTTGGACTCTTTGAGAACTGGGACGATTTTCCCGATCTCTCCGAACAGCTCGGGGCGGACGACAACCTGGTGGTGGTCCTGAGCCGGGAGAACCTCTTGTCCTATAAGGAGAATATGGAGGGCATTCCCACCTTTTTGGAACAGCATTTCCAGGAGCGGAACTTTCTTTTGGTCTATCCTTCCCAAACGGCTTTCTCCCAGGACGAACGGGTGGATCTGGCCAACCCCTCCCTGTTGGAGGCCGTCGAAAAACTCGATGTGATCGGGAAGACCCTGGCCGGGGTGTTCAAAAGGAAGGACCGCTAGGCTCTTTTACTAATCGTTCAATTTGAGCACGGCCATAAAGGCCTGTTGGGGGATTTCCACATTGCCGACCTGGCGCATCCGCTTTTTCCCCTTTTTCTGCTTTTCCAGGAGCTTGCGCTTTCTGGAGATGTCCCCTCCATAACACTTTGCCGTCACGTCCTTCCTCAGGGCCTTTATGGTTTCCCTGGAGATGATCTTGGCGCCGATGGCGGCTTGGATAGGGATGTCGAACTGTTGTCTGGGGATGAGCTCCTTGAGTTTTTCGCACATCTTTTTTCCGATGTGGTGCGCGTTGTCAAAGTGGATCAGGGCCGATAGGGCGTCCACGGGCTGGGCGTTGAGCAGAATGTCCACCCGTACCAGTTTGGAGGGGCGCATCCCAATGGGGGAATAATCAAAGGAGGCATATCCCTTGGAGACCGTTTTGAGGCGGTCGTAAAAGTCGAATACAATTTCTGCCAAGGGCATGTCGAAGATCAGTTCCACCCGATCCGTGGTCAGGTAGGTCTGGTTGACGATATGTCCCCTTTTCTCGATGCAGAGGGACATCACATTGCCCACGAAATCGGCCTTGGTGATGATGGTGGCCTTGATATAGGGTTCCTCGACCCGGTCCACCGTGGAGGGGTCCGGCAGGTCGGAAGGGTTGTTTACGATCAAGGGGGTTTCCCTGTCCTTGGTGGTGAAGGCGTGGTAGCTTACGTTGGGGACCGTGGTGATCACGGTCATGTCGAATTCCCGCTCCAGGCGTTCCTGTATGATCTCCATATGGAGCATGCCCAGGAAGCCACAGCGAAACCCAAAGCCCAGGGCGGCACTGCTCTCCGGGGTGAAGACCAGGGAGGCGTCGTTGAGCTGCAGTTTTTCCATGGAGGAACGCAGTTCCTCAAAATCCTCGGTGTCCACGGGATAGATTCCCGCAAAGACCATGGGTTTGACGTCCTCAAAGCCCGCAATGGCATTTTGGGTGGGCTTGACCGCATCTGTAATGGTGTCCCCGACCTTGACCTCCCGGGCGTCCTTGATTCCCGTGATGAGGTAGCCCACATCCCCGGCCGATATTTTGTCCTTGGGATGTTGCTTGAGTTTCAGGGTGCCGATCTCGTCCGCATAATAGGACTTTCCGGTGGCCACAAACTTGATTTTCTGTCCTTTTTGGATCTGCCCGTTCATCACCCTGAAATAGGTTTCCACCCCCCGAAAGGGATTGTAAACCGAATCAAAGACCAAAGCCTGCAAGGGTTCGTCCACGCGACCCTCGGGAGGGGGGATGCGCTCGATGATGGCCTCCAGGATCTCGTTGATCCCGATGCCGGTCTTGGCGCTGGCGGGGATGACCTCCTCCGGCCTGCAGCCCAGCAGGTCCACGATATCGTCCGTCACCTCCTCCGGATTGGCCGAGGGCAGGTCCACCTTGTTGAGCACCGGGATGATCTCCAGGTCGTTCTCCAGGGCCAGATAGAGGTTGGAAATGGTCTGGGCCTGGATGCTCTGTGCGGCGTCCACCACCAAAAGGGCCCCTTCACAGGCGGCTATGGACCGGGATACCTCATAGGAAAAATCCACGTGGCCCGGAGTGTCTATCAGATTTAGGATGTATTGTTCCCCCTTGTAGTTGTATTCCATTTGGATGGCGTGGCTCTTGATGGTGATGCCGCGTTCCCGCTCCAGGTCCATGCTATCGAGCAGCTGGTCCTGTTTTTCGCGTTCGGTGACCGAACCGGTGGAATCTAACAAACGATCCGCCAAGGTGCTTTTACCGTGGTCGATATGTGCGATGATGCAAAAGTTCCTAATCTTCTCCATAGCTGTTGTGCCCTGCCCTTGAGGGCTCTTTGGGAACTGCAAATATAGTGGTTTTGAACAGCCTCTGGGGATTTTTTGCAATTCCCGAAAAAGCGGCTCCCCGACGACCCAAAATATTTTCTTAGATTTGAACCCAACCAAACCCCATATGAAAGGACCCATACCATTCCTGTTGATCATGTCCATGCTTGCCGGCGGCCTAAATGGACAGACCTATAAGATCGAAGGGAAGGTGGTGGATGAGGAAAACCAGGTCGTTCCCTTTGCCAGTGTGCTGTTGTTGAAGGCCTCTGATTCCACCTTTTTCCAAGGCAGTTCCGCCGATGAATTGGGAGTCTTCCAACTAAATGGAATTCCTCCGGCACTCTATCTGCTCCAGGCGAGCTATGTGGGACGGGGTTCGGAGCCCCTGGCCCTGGACGTTTCTTCGGACATCTCCCTTGGGGCCCTTGTGATCCCCATGGAGGCCAATGCCCTTGATGAGGTGGTGGTCAGCGCCCAGCGTCCAAAACTGGAACGATTGGCGGACAGACTGGTCTTTACAGTTGAAAACACCACGGTTTCCCAGGGAAGTACCTGGGACATCCTTAAAAGTACCCCGGGGGTCATTGTCAATGGCAACGATCTGGCCATTAGGGGACAATCCGCCACGGTCTACCTCAACGACAGAAAGGTGCAGTTGACGGGGCAGGAGGTGCAGGATCTTTTGCAGGGGCTCTCCGGAGGGGCCATCAAATCGGTGGAGGTCATGGCCAATCCCCCGGCCAGTTATGATGCCGAGAGCGGGCCTATCCTGAATCTGGTGACCTCCAAGAACATCGTCCCCGGCTATAAGGGCAGTGTCAACGCCAGTCTCACCCAGGCCATTTATCCCAAATACTCGGTGGGGACCGGCCATTATTTCAAAACGGACAAGCTCCATCTTTTTGCCAACTATGCCATCAACCCCAAAAAGGAACTGGGAAAGACCGTAAAGGGGATTGAATTCATGGACCCGGGCAATACGGTCTATTCCACCTGGGACACCTACTACGAGCAATTGGGAAGGAGCCGATCCCAGAGTGCCAACCTGATTCTGGACTACGACATCGATTCCAAGAACAGCCTGAACCTGACCTCCACCCTTTTGACAAATCCGAACCAGCGCCAGCAGGTCCAATGGACCAATGCCATGCGCAATTCCATGGGGGTTCTGGACTCCACGGGCAACAGCCTGAACGAAACCCGGATGGACCATATCAACCTGGCCTTTGATATGAGCTACCTGCACCGCTTTAAAAAGGAAGGGGCCCACCTCAAGGTCAATGGACAT